>DAOVJB010000103.1 GCA_030673425.1 Elusimicrobiota bacterium
AGAAGAGCATCATAATATGTATATCTTAGATAACTTACAGTGCTGGTAATCTCCTGTTCACTTTTGGGAGTTAGATAAAATCTCTCGTAGCCAGTGTCGTTTTTTTCTATAAATCCGAGATTTCCCCCTTTGTCTTTATAAAATTTGACATTTACCAGAGGCTCAATATTATAACTGACCAGCCCTAAGCTAATCAAGAGTACTATAGAATAAAGATACTTAAATTTATAAAGTGCTATCTTACCTCGGGATATTAAGGAAAATAAAATGAGGTTAGTTCCGAAGAAACTTAACATAAAAAAATAATCCCGTATAAGTCTCGGGAAACGAGCATTAAACATTCTTATCTCAATCTCGTTGGCTTCCATAAGAAAATGCCTTCTGAATAAATCGGCTATCTGTTCTTGTTTGAAATAAAGCAGTAGAAATCCAAAACTTAGAATTAAGAAAACAAACATCATAACTTTTATAAACGAAGAAAAATGCTTCTCTTCCTTAAGCTCATCAATAAAATACTGCATACCCATTCCTGCTAAAATTGCCAAGCTGAACATTACCAGAAACATAAATTTTATCGGATATCTTACAAGATTAAAACCGGGAACGAACTTAAAAAGAAAATTGTAAAAAGGTGTGAATTTCCCGAGGGTCAAAATCAAAGCTATGACACCTAATATAGCAAAAAAGCGTAGATTCTCTTTTCTCTTATATCTGAATGCTAAAACTAAAAGTACCAGAGGCAGAATACCCACATAAAAATTCCTTAACCAGATCTGGCCGAACCACTTTTCCGAACCGGCAAGTAATATACGGGAAAAAGATGGGATAACCAGAACAATCAACTCCAGGGGATGGAGAGACCAATACGTCAATCTCTCAAAGGTTGCTGTGCTGCTTCTTGTAGAATAGTTTATCAATTCCTTAAAAGGTATACTCTGAACGGCCGTAATCAAGATCAGGCAAATAAGACTAATAGCTAACACCATAAACATCCTAAGCAATACATAATAATCTTTTGGGATGTCTTCGGAGTTATTAGATAAAAAAATTATTGCCTTGTATAGAAGAAAAATAAAAAGTATTAAGATCGTCGTAAACAGAACATCAGGTTGCCCGCTGAAAAATTGAAAACTCAACAGTATCCCTACAAGAATACCAAACCAGATACTTTTCTTCTCAACTGCTATCTTGAAAAACAAAAATATCAATGGAACCCATATAACCGCTGAAAGCGTGGTTAAGAGATTAAGGGTGGATACTAAATATCCGCTAAAGATAAATATAATAACACTGGTTAGTGAACTGAAGCCATCCAGCTTTAGATGTCTGCATAACAGGTAAAGAAAAACCCCTCCTAATAAAAAATGTATAATAAAGAAATACTTAAATCCAAGACTAAAAGGCAACAGATAGCACAATAAGCTCAAAGGATAAAACAGGGCCTGCTGCAGGGTAGCCAAGAAAGGCAGCCCGCAATAACTATAGGGATTCCAGAATGGTATGTGGCCGTTTTGTATAGATTCAGCGGCAAAGAATTTTACCGGATGATAGTAACGGAAAATATCCCTGTAGTAAAAGGTAAAAGTATCAAAGATAACAGGCCCAAAGAAAATAAAAACAAGACCTATTATGGATAAAATAAATATATGATCTGTTCTGTTATTTTTCATCTTTCCTTCCCCTGAAAAGTACCAGATAATAAATCCCTAAAGCACACAGAATCAGTATTGTAACTACAGAAACAGTCAACCCTGCTCTAAATGAAGTAGGCTCATATACAAATCTTACATTATGTTTGCCTTTATTCAAATAAACTGCCCTGAACAAATAATCAGCCTTATATATCTTTTCCTCTTTTCCGTCTATATAAACTTTCCATCCGGGATAATATGTATCTGTTAACAGCAACCATCCCGCCTTAGATAAATTCGCCTTAATATCAACTTCATTGGTATCATAATGAGTAATTTCTGCTGTTCCTTCCCCTGGTTCTTGACTATTAAATAAAGGGAAATCAGTTTCTATGACAACTTGTTTAGCCGGGTCAAATAACGGGTGTTTGATTTTTCTTTGTATATCTCCTTCATTATGAAAAAATACGGCTCGGGGGATAATGGAAGCCCTGGGTAGACTATTTTTGTTTTCATAAATATTAACATAATTAACTTTATAATAAAGATCCAGACCAGGATCATCAATTTCCCATAGAGAGATAAGGTATTTTACACCCAATAAATTGAGTGCAACGGTAGATGAAGGTCTGGGTTGTGTATGTATCAAATTCATAAAATTATGATATCGGTTCAATCGCATACTCGAATAACCCCCTGCATCAAAAAGATGGTAAATCCATCCGATATTGCACAACAGGAGAGTCTTACTATGTATATATACATTAGCATCAAAATCCCATTCCCTCCAGACAGGTTCTGTACGGGTTACCTCTTCATATGTTTTTGGAGTCAGGAGAATACGCCCTTTCCCCTCTATATAATCAACAATCTTACCCCTCTGTCTATAAAACTGGGTTTTAATCAATCTTTCTGAATTAAAATTTATAAAGGCTAAATTAAGAAAAATAATCCCGCCTAATAAAAAGTTAAAAGTCCCCAATTTTAATTTATTCATATATCTTAGACAGATAAATAAGACCCCAAGCCCAAGAGAAATCATCATAAATGAATATTCCCTGAGAATCCGGGGTATATATATAGTCTTAAATTTGATAAATCCCGAATCTGAAAGTTGAGGAATAAAATATTTACTTAAAAACCCAACAATACGTGTCTGATTAAGATAGAAAAACACGAGCCCACATAATACAAGCGCAAATATAACAACTAAACTTCTCATCAGCTTGAATAAATTTTTGTTCTCTTCTGCCAAATTGATTATATATTGAATTCCCATACCTGATAAAATCGCAAGGGAAAAGACCAGTAAGAACATAAACTTTACTGGATACCGTATCATGTTGAGTCCGGGAATGTATTTATATAAGAAATAGTAAATCGGGGTATATTTGCCTAAAATTAAAACTAATGAAAGAGCCGCTAAAGAAAAGAAAAATACCCTGTTTTTGTAGTTCTGTCTGAATTTGAAAGCTAAACCAGCAAGAATCACCGGCCAAATACCCAAAAAAGCAGTCTGCAGCCAGTACTGCCTGAACCAATTCTCCACTTCCATCAGATTCCAGGAAAAAGAAGGAATAATCAGACTAATCAACTCCAAAGGATGAAACGACCAGTAAGTAGCCTGCTTAAAGGAGATACCCCCCACCCTGGACGAATTTTTAACTAATTCCAGAAAAGGAATTATCTGAATAAGAGAAACAAGGGATAAAATAGCTATACTCGAAATAAAAATAAGTAATTTAGGTTTTATCTCATGGAATAGTTTCTCCTTCTTATGTTGCTTAATAAACCAGACTATATCAAAAAGGAGGTAAAATCCCAACATAAAAAGGGTCATATAGACCACTTCAGGCTGTCCCACTAAAAATTGCAGGCTTAAGGTAAGTCCCACTAATATACTAAAAAAATAACTCTTTTTCTTGATAGCTTCTATAAAAAACAAAAAGACAAGAGGTACCCATATAACAGCAGATAAACTGGTCAACAAATTAGTAAGAGATATTAAGTACCCGCTTAATACAAATATAATCGATCCTATAAATGAACTATAAATCCCAAGGTCTAATTTTCTCATCAATAAATATAAAAACAAACCTGCTAAGAAGAAATGTATAATAAAAAAATACTTAAAACCTATATTAAAGGGTAAAAGATAATAGAGAAAACCCAAAGGATAAAACAGACCATGTTGGAGTGTGGCTAAAAACGGAGTTCCGCAAAAAAGATAGGGATTCCAGAAAGGTATCTGGCCATTTTGTATTGACTCGGTTGAAAAGAACTTTGTGGGATAGTAATATTTTGCTATATCCCGATGATAAAAAGTAGCATCAGTAAATATCAATGTCCCGAAAAACATCGTTATTAAACCAAAAAGAAGAATAATAGAAATAAAGTCTTTCTTTTTAAGTACCATCTCACTCCTCTTTTTTGATTAGCAAAATTCATATTTATCATAGCATAAATCATACGAAAGGACAACTTTTTTATGAATAAAAAAGCGGGTTTAATTTCTTTACACCGCTTTTGATGGCTTTCATCTACATGAACATGGGTTTACCATAAATTGTAGGCATCCCCCCAACTTATGTCAGCAGGCTCTCCTGATAGCGTGTCGGTTGATTTAACATTCACACAGATGCGGCCGTACGTGGAATCATAAGCCCATCCGCCACTCCCGAGTATCTTCGCATCCCTGGCAGTAGGACTCTCTCCCGGTAGAAGCATACCGGTCGTGTAGGATGTACTTATCGATTTGTAGAAAGGATCTATAGGAGTCCTCTGCAAGAGGGTCTTGTTATCTATGTCAGACTCAGTACCATCCCAGAGATCGGAAATGGTTGGAGGATAACTATTACTCTTACTGATCGCTTTGTATGACTCAATCGCCGACCTGAACATATGCAGATTACCCTTCAGGTTGGCTTCTTTACTCTCTTTGGTTGCCCCGGCAAACCGGGCAATTACTATAGCGGCTAAAATACCTAAAATTGTAATAATAATTAATAATTCGACCAAAGTAAATCCTTTTTTGCTCCTGAAACCTTTCAACACCTATCATTCCTTCCCTTCTGTGTGAATTTATTTCTTATCTTCTACGAAAATGTACAATTAAAAGTAATTATTCTTAATGTTATTTATTATAGCATAAATTGCATAATAGAAAAAATGTTTTCAGATGATGATTTTTCATAACTAAAAAAGAGACGGGGGCAGAAATTGCCCCCGCCTTTGTTGTTCTTTACCTCTTACAAGGTATTTTGCTTACCATTGATTGTAGGAAGTACCCCAGCTTGTATCTACCGGATCTCCCGGTACGGTATCAGTTGACTTATAATTAGCACAAACACGACCGTTTGTGGAGTCATAAGCCCATCCACCAGCACCACCGATCTTTGCATCTCTGGCTGTAGCATCTTCACCAGGTTCCAATGTCCCTGTAGTAAGAGATGTGCTATTTAACCTGTAGAAAGGATCTATCGGGGTCCTCTCTAAGAAAGTCTTATTATCTACGTCAGACTCAGTAGCATCCCAGAGGTCAGAAATAGTTGGAGGATAACTGTTACTCTTACTGTTCGCTTTGTAT
>DAOVJB010000030.1 GCA_030673425.1 Elusimicrobiota bacterium
AGCCAACCATAATAAAAGGCCTCCTAATACAATAACAAGGCTCAATCGACCACGTACTTTATTAATAATTTCTATAATTTTATTATACGCTTCAGCCATTAATTAATCCTTTATCCAGTTAGAAAACCTTTTTCTAATGTGGTTTACAGCATTCCAGACTTTCTTCTGATATACCATTCTGCCGCTAACAAGAAAAGTATAATAAAGTAGAGATAAACAGAATCCCATAGGGATTTTTGCTTGCTTGTCATCGTTGCCTGGGATAGAGCAGTTTTTGGCAGTATTTGTGTATCTTTCTTTATATCCTCAATATGAAAATATTTTCCCTTTGTTATATCTGCTATCTGCTTAAGCAGGTCTTCATTTAACCAGAGCCTCGCAAGCTCAACATCAGGTATGGCTACGTCACAGAAACTGCTCTCTTTTGCCAGGAACCTCCCGCTTTTATAGACAGCCGCATTAAATCTATATTTTCCTATTAAATCAGAGGTAAATTCCACTTCGTATTTACCAGCTTGGGTCTCTATAACTTTATTCGCAAGATCAATCTTTTTCCCCACGGGATTAATTGCTTCTAAATCAACTCTGGCATTGGCTAAAGGCTTATAATATTCATCAAATACTCTTACTATCACTTTAATCTTTTCGCCTTTTATGTACTCTTTTTTATCGGTAGTAACATTAACCAGTTTTACCTCAGGCGCCTTGATCAACCAGCGGATAGCCCTCTTCCAGAAAAGATTATATAAAAAATTTGTTTTCCCTGCTCCCGATAACCCCATACTCCAACGCCAGGTGCTGTTTGACCCAAGAACCATCACTCTCCCTTTACCTTTTCCCCATACCACTAAGACAGGAATATCTTCCCCATTCTCCTTTATCCATGGATGAACACCTAAGGTTATCGCAGTAGGTTTTGCACTTAGTATCTTATTACTTGTATCAAGCTGGGGCATACTGTTCCATAGGTCTCTTGTTTCTTTAAGACTATCCCCAAGATTAACAATAGGATGAGAAGTATTTATTATTTTCAATCTGAATTTTCCAGGTATCATCTTTTCCTGCCCAGCCGTTAATCTGACCGGTAATATCTCATCTATGGGTGTATTCCTGTACCCGCCCCTTCCGAAAGAGTTATCGCCTCCTAACATGATAAATGCTTTACCTTTATCAACAACGAATTTCTTTATGTTTTCCAGATACGAACGCGGGAAAAATTTAGCATAAGAAAAATTTTCAAAAATCAACAGGTCAAACTCGAAAATCTCCTTCATAAAAATCTCATGTGTGGGAAATGGAATAAGTGAGAGTTCTCTTTCATTAACTATACTTATATTCTCCGGGTTGCGCAGGATGATAAATGAGACCAGCTCTATGTTGGGATTATTTTTTAACACCTCCCTTAAGAATTTATATTCCCAGCTGGGTTCACCGCAGATATAAAGGACCCTTATCTTCTCCCTTAAAACCTCTAAATTAAAACTTTTACTATTGTTTTCGGTAGAAAATTCACCCTTGTAATGGGGAATACTTACAGTATAGGTAAAATTTCCTGTATCCTGAGGTATGAATTCAAAGTTTGTTTTTATTAATTCTTCAGCAGGTATTTTCACTTTTTTAGTTTTTATAACTTTTGCACCCTGCTTTAAGATAACAGAAACATCCTGATTTCTGTATCCTTTACCTGTCACTGCAACTTCTACTTTTACTGGAGTATTAGTGAAAACAAAATCACTTACTTTAACTTCATTAATTGTCAGATCTTTAAACTGCTCGCGATTTCCTACTCCTATAGAAACCACAGGTATATTCAGTCCCCTGGCAGCACCTAAAGGGTCCCACTGGCCATTATGGATGCCATCAGTAACTACAACAATACCGGATAAATGTTTTCCTTCAAGCTCCCTGGATACCTGTTTTAATGCTAAACCAATATCCGTAGCCTGCCCCTGAGGTAATTTTATCTGGGAGATATCTTCGATTGAGGAATGCTCTATACTTGTAGAAAAAATAAATGGATAGATACTATATGTTTTTCTTAAATTACGGATAAATTCTGAATTTTCATTAACTAATTTTTTTACCGAATCTAAACGCAAGACAGGGTCTTTGGCACCCATGCTGCCTGAGGTATCAATTAAAACCGCCAGGGCTGGTTTATCAACTAACTTCTGGCGGATGTTTTTTGCCGGCTGAAAGATGATAAAAAGTATACATAAAAAAAGAAAAAGCCTAAATAGCAGTGGGATCTTTTTATAACCCTTTGAGTGTTTGAAATAAACCATCATTACTACCGAAGCACTCAAAACAAATAAAAGAAGTATCCACCACTGGATAGGCTGAAAATTTATATTACTTAGATTCATACTTCTATCTACCTAATTTCCTTCGAATAAAAGGTTCATGGATTGTGTCAGTCTTGTATGTCCCTGTTAAAGAATACATAATAATATTCACCATTAATTTTATCGCATCAAGCCTCTGCACCTCACCCCCGGGAATACACTCATAAAGCCAGTTCCCTAATCTATCCCTTGCCCATGCCCCTGCTAAGTCATTCTGAGAATAGATAACAGCTGTCCTCCCATCAACATCAATGCTTTCTAAATATGGATTGACTATCTTACGACCCCCTACTGCTCTTAGGAGGTAATATGAACGATATATAACATGACTCCTCGGTACTTTTTCAAGCTCTTTTTCAGGAAAAATCTCTCTTATTTCTTTCCTTATAGCCTTATCAAAACCATAATTTTTCCTGCCTAAACAATCATCTATTAAAAGAATTCCCCCACCTTCAATATAAAGCCTCAGGTTTTCTCTCTCTTTATCTGTAAAAGGTTTAAACTCATCTGTCCCTGCAATATATAAGAACCCTGTATTAAAGAGTTCTTTATCCTTTAATGTAATATCTTTTCTCCTTAGTTCCGGTTTAATACTGGTGGTAGAACTCAAGAAATGAATGATTTCACCAAAACTCGCCGGACGAGGATCCCATCTCCCGTCATACTTCACCTGAGAAAAGACAAAATTACTCCCCTGCTGAGCACAGATTCTAAAAGGAAATACTAATACAATAATAGCAAATATAACAATACAAAACAGACGCCTCATATATATAAACCCCTACAATATAGAAATCTACCTTTTGGGCATATAAATCACTTTATAAACAGGAGTAAGCTCTGTCAACGGTCTCATGGCATCATCAAGGTCAGTCAAAAGTGAAATCATATAAACTCCAAAAGCAATCAACAACACACATGCAATAACAAGAAATATCTTACTTTTCATCTGTTTTACCTCCCTATTTTACTGATTTTTAACTTTTCCTTCTTCTATTTGCAACATATCCTTCTAACATCAGGAGACTGACTAAAAACAGCAGTAAACTTTTGCTTAATTCTTTTCCTTTTAATAGACTTAAGAACTCTTCATCAAGATTGTCTAAATCGTCTACAATAACTACAGGACTTTGTGAGAAAAGTTTTTTTAGTTTCTTATGGTCTATTTTTGTTAAGTTCGATTCACCACTTGCTATATCTAAATTTACTGATAAATATTCCTTTTGGGTTTTATTTTTATAGTTATAAATTATCTCGTAAATTCCAGGTATGTCCAATTGCTCAAAATCTATTTTATATATATCTTTATCCTGCACCGGTTTTACAACAACACTTTTTTCTTCAGGATTAATTATCTTTACTGAATCAGGTAATTTGGTTGAAGAAAATTCTCTTCTTATCTTACTGCCCACAAAAATTTTCTTTTCTTTTGATATATCAGGTCTTTTTGATACGTAACGCACCGCTTGTTGAACTAAAGCTACATATACGGGCTTTGCCGGCAGGTTATTCCAGTCCTTATCACAACTGGATGTAAAAAAGAGAATTCTTCCTCCATTTTTTGTTTGTATCTTCTGTTCTATTAAATACGGGTCCCCGTTTGAGAATTTAAGTAAGACACTGCTTTTTAAATCAGGTTTTAGAGCAACATACTTATAAAAATTGGCTTTCTCTAATTTACCGCCTTTAGGACCCACAAAAGGTCTCAGGACAGTATGCACAGATTCAGTATCGGTTACTTTAATAGGCGCTATACTATTTTTTTCAGGTTTTATTCCAATCAACTTCCCGGGTATAAATCTGTTTAACTGACTATTATATGCTTTAGAATCTATATTATCACCGCAAAAGAAAATTACCCCTCCGCCATTCCCTGAAAATTGATATAGCTTATTTACTACTCTTGTTTTAAGGCTCTTGACGTTACACAGTATTATTACAGAAAAATCTTCTAAATCTTCAGTTTCCAGTTCTTTTATAGTAGCAATCCGGCTGCCGATAGAACCTGTATGTGAGATTGGATTAAGCGCCAGTTTAATGTAATATGTTTCGTTGTTATAAAAGGATACACCCGGAGCACCATCTACTAAAAGCACATTAATCTTCTCTTCTACCGGCACCTTAAAATAGAATTTATCATCAATACTTAACTTATCAGGCTTTATATTAACAGTTCCTGAATATATGCCTGTTTTAGTAAAGTTATAGAAAAATTCTTTATTACCTGATGCGTTTTTGTTTATACTTACAAAACTCTGAGCAACTCTTTTAAGATTTTGCTTTTTATTTACTTCATTAATATAAATTGAAACAGGTAGATTCTTAAGTTTTTTATTACTATGATTTTCTACTGTTGCACTTATCTTTACAGGTTGATTAATCACTCCTTCATCTATTACTACATTAGAAACCGAAGTATTTAACGGATTCTTTTTAGCTATATCAATAAAGATAAACTTTACGTTTTTATCAAATTCTTTTATAAGGTCTTCTGAGACGCCAAGTTCAGTGATATTCCTGTATCCATGGAGTGCTAAATCACCAATTATGACAATTTGTTTGTTAGATGCTATGGAATCACTTAAAATAGCATAAGCTTTGGTTAAAGCTTTGTAAATATCGGTACTATGGGAGCTTAAATTACATTTTTCTATCTCACCAAGCAGAATCTGCTTGTCTATAGTAAGGTAGGAAACAGGGTTTTCTACCTTAGAATTCATAAGAAGAAAAGCAGCTTTATCTTTCTTGTCTAATTTAGTTACCAGATCCTTTAAGATTTTTTTTGCGGTAGCAAAATAAGAGTCTTCATACTCTCTATATCCCATAGAGTAAGAATTATCCAGGATAAATATTATACTGGTTGCCTCTTGGGCACCTTGCCCAAAAATCGGTAAAGCATAAAAAATAGGCCTTGCAAAGAACAATATGAATATCAATACAATAAGCATCCTAATCAGCAACAGGAATAGCTCTTTTAACTTATGCCTCCTTACTACCTTAATAGATGCTAACTGAATAAATTTAATTTCACTAAATGGCAATCTTCTCGCTTTCTTTTTAGTAAGCAAGTGTATAATAACAGGAATACTGACTAAAGGAAGCCCAAATAAAAATAAAGGGTTAATAAAATTTATATTCATCCAAGCATCTCTCTTTTTGCCAAATAAGCACCAAGAGCCTTATCCAACGGTACAGATGTATCCATAAAACAATAATCAATACCGCTTTCCTGGCAACTTAATTTATATTTTTCTATAAAATCAGCTAATATTTTTTTATACTGGCTTCTGATGATATCGGGCTGGGAGATGATTTCCGTCTTTTTCTCCATATCTTCAAATAATACAAGGTCACTAAAAGGCAGTTCCATTTCCGCAGGGTCCAGGAGGTGAAAAACGATTACCTCATTTTTCCTGTATCGGAAATACTTAAGTGCTTTTATCACCCTGTCTGCATCATCAAACAGATCAGATATAAAAATTACAAGGCCTCTTTTTTTTATGTGCTGTCCCAGGTCCTGTAAAATATTGCTTATATCTGTCTCCCCTTGTGGCGTAATTTGTTCCAATTCCTCTAAAATAACTGAAAGGTGTCCTCTGTTAGCACGTGGGGGGATGTAGGTATTAATCTTTGAGGAAAATGTCCCTAATCCTACCGAATCCTGCTGTCTTAACATTAAATATGCAAGACTGCTCGCCAGGTAACAGCCATACTGCAATTTGGATATACCCCGTGTACCATATCCCATGGATGCACTTGCATCAAGTATAATGTATCCTTTAAGATTGGTCTCTTCCCGATACTGCCTTATGTAAAAACGGTCACTGCGGGCATAAACCTTCCAGTCCAGATACTTAAGTTCATCACCTACAGAATACGGTCTGTGTTGTGCAAACTCCAGACTGAATCCTCTGAAAGGACTCTGATGGAGACCTGCAATAAAACCTTCAACAACAAACCTGGCTCTTAAAAGCATACTTGACAGCTTTGCTAATACCAAAGGATCTAAATAATTTTGTTTGTTATCTTTTTTTTCCATATTTATAATCTTGATTATGGGGATAATTACATTGGGGAAGGGAACTCGTCTATCCTTTACCCCGTGAGATAAGATTTTCTATCTAACGGGGTTTAGGCTCCGGGACAGCTTCTAACAAGCGACGGATGAGTTCTTCGGTATTTATACCTTCTGCCTCAGCATTAAAATTCAAAATTATCCTGTGCCTGAGGACAGGATAAGCTAAAGCCTTGATATCTTCAATAGAAACATTATACCTGCCTTCTAAAATCGCCCTGGCCTTGCCGCCCAAGACAAGATACTGTGAAGCACGGGGACCTGCTCCCCAGTTAACCCATTTTTTTACAAAATCAGGACTCAAGGAGGAATTGGGTCTTGTAGCAGAAACTAAATTAACCGCATACTCCACTACATAATCAGAAGCAGGAACTTTACGGACTATTTCCTGAAGATGAGTAATCTCCTCGGCATTTAATACCTTCTGAACTTCAACCTGAAAAACACCGGTAGTCTTCTTTACTATCTCTTTTTCCTCGTCATATTTAGGATAATGTATACAAATATTAAAGAAAAATCTATCCAGCTGTGCTTCAGGTAATGGATAGGTTCCTTCCTGTTCAATCGGATTCTGTGTTGCTAAGACAAAAAATGGCAAATCTAAAGAATAAGTGTTTCCACCCGCTGTAACTTGATATTCCTGCATAGCCTGTAGTAATGCCGACTGGGTCTTAGGAGGAGTGCGGTTGATCTCATCTGCCAGAACTATATTAGCAAAAATAGGTCCCTTAATGAACCGGAATTGCCTCTTGCCTGTAGACATGTCTTCTTCTATTACATCGGTACCCGTAATATCAGCAGGCATAAGATCAGGGGTGAATTGAATCCTGTTAAACTCCAAATCCAAAATCTGTGCAATACTGCTAATAAGAAGCGTCTTGGCTAACCCTGGAACTCCTACAATTAAACAATGGCCTCTGGCAAAAAGAGCGATAAGTATTTCATTAATTACTTCATCCTGCCCGATAATAATTTTCCTGAGCTGCTCTAATATAGCAGTACGACCCTCTGTTAATTTCTCCACTAATTTTATATCGTTTGCTTCGGGTTTTTTGTTCTCTTCCTGCATTTATAAGAAGACTCCTTTCTCCTATAGCTTAAACTCCGTTGTTAATTTCTTAACACCCTGTGTTAATTTACCTAAATCCTCTTTTAATTTGTGTATCTCGTCTTTTGTTAAATGATCTTTATTCAACTGTCCTGAACAATACTCCACTTTTTTCATTATATCTTTGATTATAGATCTATCTTCTAATACGATCTGTCTTAAATCTATCACCATCTTATTAAAAACATCAATTAACTCCTGAAATTCATCGCCCTTTCTTATTTTTGCATATTTAGAAAAATCACCTTTTCTTACTCTTGTCATACTGTTTTCAAGACTCTTAAGAGGACCTGCTATTCTGTGAGAAAGAAATATTCCAAAGAACGCAATCAGTATGATTATAAAAGAAATCCAGATTCCCAGTGTGATATTGACTGATTTAAGAAACGATGTAATACCGCTAACCTGTGCGTTTTCTATTACCAGTCTTCCCATCTGGTAATAAATATTGATACCAACCAATATTGTAGCTGCTAAGATTAAAAACACCATTATGCCTATATATCTTAACTGAAAATTCTGTTTGACTATATAAGTTCTTCTTCGTTTTTTCCTTTGCATTGTCTGTCCCTCCTGATGTCAATTTACCATTTTATTTCACCTGCTGGTATGTATGAAGAACGGTTCCTACCGGAATAATTTTAGAAACATTATTTACCTCACCCCGATCATACACATTATTAAAAGAAGGAGCACGCACTACACCTCCTTCACTAGAAGTCATTGCCCCATAAATAGTAAACATATTCAACCATCTGTTAGTATGTACAGTAAACATGGACCCCGTAAGACCGGTATACATAAATGCATCCATTCTGAGGTCATAATAAATAGTAGGCCACCCACTATAAGCATTGGGAATTTCATAATCCCCGTTGTTTGCAAAATATTTAATACCTCCTGGTAAAGCCTCTGGATAATCGTTCCACGGGACATTAAGCCAATTAAAATACCACTCTTCTCCCCCAGGGATATCATATAGATACCAGGGATTCTCATAAATATTACCCTGGGAAACAAGAGCTATTGAATCATTAGTGGGATTAACAGTTGTATAATCAACAGGATAACTCTTTCCAAACGCAAAGCCAAGTTCATCTACAAAAAAATCTCTCCACTGAGGTCCAACAGGATTGGTAAAAATTAATTTAATATTATCTCCTGCATTATTATTAATATCCTGAATGTCACTTGCACTTAATGTACTGCTTGAGGTTGCATTATCTACTATTACTAACCGCTGCCAGATAGCACTACTTATTATCGGCACATTATCCACTGACCAAATGTCTCCGCTTTGTCCCTCTAATTCTAAAGTTACGGTTACCCCTGCTCCAGCAGCATCAACATCTGCTGCTCTTACATTTACATAAACCTTGTTATTATCAATTCCTGCAGGAGGTGCAACAATGTTAAAATGTTTGCTATAAGTGACTGTGCCTGCAGTTGCAGTGTTCAGTTCTACACGCATACATTTGGCAGGCGGTAAATCTTTGAAAAGCTCTCCACCAGGAGAAGGATCTTCAATAGTTTGCCGTGCTGTGCCCGGAACAACATCTATATTCCACCCATCTACTTCGCCATCTAAGTCACTATCCTGATTGAAGGAATCCAGCACCTGCATATAAGGATCACCAGAATAAAGAATATCACCGATTATATCAACAGTATCGGTAGTAATAATTGTTATTTTCTTGTTAGTATTGGCTGCCCCGGCAGTGGAGGCCAGTTTACCATGAACTGCTACAGGACCTTTTACAAAGATAACCAGACCATATTCACTACTTAAAGCTGTCTGATAATTGGCTGCCCCCTGGCATACATCTTTTGAGGTACCTGAGCCCAGGAATGACAAATCAATCTCTACAGCATTAAATCCTGCTCCGGTATTAATAAACAGATCCCCACTGCTGTAAGAAGAGCCGAAAACAGTAAAATCAGGCAGTTCATTAACATCAATTCGCACCTGAGCTACTCCCCTATAGTGTACGAAGTCTAAAGATTCTAAATGAATCTCAAATCCACCATGATCTTTGTCAAACCAGGTTCCACGTGGATGATTAGCATTAGCACATGTATCAAAAGAAGGATCGGTACTCAGACGGCCTATCTGATTGTTCTGAGTATAGTTGATACTAGTCGGATATCCACCTGCCTGCAGAATACTCCCAGCACTCATAACCGTATAACCATTAAAATAACTTGGATTAGACGCAGCCCCTGGAGCATTATTAGTCCCGGGATTTGCTGGAAGATACTGATTATTAAAATATATAACTGCTCCCAGCTTCAAATTACCGTTAGTATGGTAGGGTCCGTCAAGCATAATTGGTATACCACTTGTTAAAGTCGAAAAATTTGCCCATATATCATTTTCTACATAAAAGAGATTATAACTTGCTAGATTAATTATGGATATCCGGGCGGAAACTTGTCTCTTAACTATCTGCTGACCCGTAGATAAAGTAGCACTGGAAACGGAATCA
>DAOVJB010000094.1 GCA_030673425.1 Elusimicrobiota bacterium
AATAGTGTTCATCATGGTCAGTCCTCCTTTATTTTTTAGTTTCCAAGATTATAACATAATCCTGGTTGGAGGGCTGACTTTTTTTATTACTACATGGTAACTTATTAGGCTGTCCCATACATACAGATTATACATTTGATGCTATAAATTACACAGGCCCCTAGCACCACCTTCTGTACCTAAAGAGCCATTTTACATGTTAAGGGACAGCCTGAATTATTTTATATAAATTTCATAATACACTATTATTGTACATATATTTTACGTTTACAGTAAATGATATTTATTATAGTGGCAAAACCTCACTTACGAAGCACCCCCATTTTCTTTCTTATTTTGATTCTCTTTTCAAAACCACAGTGTCCCTCTCATCCCATCCGATGGTAATCTTACCTCCTGTAAATCGATCCTGCCAAAAACTTTTGCTTTCCACCCTGATTCTCATCTCTTGGTCATTATCAAAGCTTATATAGAATTCTGAACATACACCTTTATAAAGAATATTCCTTACTGTAACTGAAAAAGAATTCTTGTACCCTTTTACTTTATCTCCTATTGCAATCCTTTCTGGTCTAACCATTAATATTACATTATCACCCTTATTAAACTTATCCTTTGTTGGAATAAAATATTCCAGACCATTAGATAATAATTTTTCAACCCCAGTATTATCTTCAATAATCTCCCCCTCAAGGATATTTGCTAATCCAATGAAATCTGCAACGAATTCTGTCTTTGGATTTTCATATATTTCCCTCGGAGTAGCAACCTGTTCTAACCTTCCCTTATTTATTATTGCTATACGATCGCTCATGGTTAATGCTTCTTCCTGATTATGCGTTACTGCAATAAAAGAAATTCCTAACATCTGATGGAGATTTTTTAATTCTGCCTGCATTCGCTCCCTCAGTTTTTCATCCAGAGCACCCAGTGGCTCATCCAAAAGAAGAATTGGAGGCTGTGTTACCAGGGCCCTTGCTAGAGCAACCCTCTGTTTCTGACCACCACTGAGTGTAGTTACCTTTCTTTTATAAAGACCCTCAAGGCCAACTAATTCCAATGCTTTTAAAGCTTTGTTTTTTCTATCATTTTTATTTAAACCTTGGAATAAGAGACCATACCCAATATTTTCCCCGACTGTCATATGAGGAAATAACGAAAGATCTTGAAAAACTGTTCTAGTAGATCTCTTATTAGGAGGTTTGTCATTTACCAGTTCGCCCTGGATGTAAATTTCTCCTTCTGTGGGTTTCTCGAATCCACCTATCATCCGCAAAGTTGTTGTTTTGCCAGAACCACTCGGTCCTAAAAGAGTTAAAAATTCACCCTTATGAACCTCAAGTGTAAGATTTTGAACTGCAATAATATCTCCAAACCTCTTGCAGAGATTCCTTAAATAAATATCAGGTTGAGTATTATTTTGCATTCTTTTTTCCATAATAAGATGTTCTACATATTAATAAAGCATTATAGTTTTTCATCTTTCAAAGTCATAGCTTCTTTACTTTCCTGAAACATAACCCACAACTTATCACATCAACTCATTGAATGTGAAGAATGTCGGATAAAAGAGAAATAGACCACAGCTATTAATACTAAAAGAATAGAGATTGATAAAATAAATCCGGCTAATGCGTAGATACTAGGATCAGCCCCCCCCTTCATTTGCCCAAACATATATATAGATAATGTTTCCTGCCATCCAGATAAAAAATAGGCTCTGATAAATTCATTTAAGGATAGTAAAAAGCCAAATAGTGCTCCACCGAATATCCCACCTCTTGTAAGTGGAAAAATGATATCTTTAAAAGCTCTAAACCCATTTGCTCCAAGATCCCTTGCTGCTTCTATAACACCTTCCTTTAACCCTGAAAAACTTACGAGGGTAACTATAGTTGCATAAGGTAAAGCATACAAGACATGCCCAAAAACAACTGTATATATCGATGAACGAATATTGATCAGCTTGAAAAAAACTGATAGGGAAAGAGCTGCAATTATTCCCGGTACAAACATTGGAAAAATCAAGAGCCCTAAAAAATAACTCTTTACTCTCAATTTCCTATATGATAAACCTGAGAAAAGTGATAAAAAAGACGTAATTACTGCCGTGAGAAGACCTACCATGATCGATTGTTTGATAGCACCAGGCAATCTCTCTCTCTGGAATAATCGAATATACCATTTTATACTGAACTCGCTGAAATTTCTTGGTATTCTTTCTAACTTAGAAGGCTCAAAAGAGATGACCAGCAAATAAAAAGAAGGTAAAAATATAAATAGTATTGTTAGAATAAGGAAGGTCCACAGACATAACTTCATTAAAGCAGTTCCTGCTTTCATTATGATTCCTTTTCAGTCACTCCAGTGTTTCAAAAAGCTTTCCCATCTTTGCATATTTAAATCCTAAGAGTAATGCACATATTGTTATGGCAAGGATTAATGTTGATATTGCAAAAGCTGATGGAAACTTTAACGCCATCATTAAAGATTCTAGCATCTGTTGCGTTGAGAATTCACTAACCCCGCCCAATAGATCCCACTCAACAGTTGTCCCAAGGGAACTCACAAATACAAAAATACAGCCAGCAAAAATTCCTGGTTTTGTTAAAGGGATAATAACTCTTATCAATGTTTGAAAAAATGGTGCTCCCAGATCCTGACTAGCTTCTATCGTCGAATCTCCAACTCTCTCAATGGATAAAACTATAGGAAAGATCATAAAGGGAAGATAAGAAGATAAAAGACCAATATGCACGGCAAATTCGTTGAATAATAAACCTTCTATAGGTACAGAAATTAATCCCATCCATATTAAAACATTATTGATAACTCCGTATCTTCCTAAAATAAGACGCAGAGAAAAAACTCTTACTATATAGCTAAGAAAAAATGGAATGATAAAAATGAATAATAATATATTTCGAAATTTTTCCCTAACTACTTTGCGGATAAAATATGCTATGGGATAACCGATTATTAGCGCAAGAAAAGTAACAGTAATTGATACTCTTAATGTTTTAACAAAAGTAATATACCTGCCTAGTGTAATAAATTTTAAATATGCAGCGATAGTTAAATGAGGTTTTATCCAATATTCAGTGGGTTCAAAAAAGCTCCAGATTATTATCAATATTAGTGGTAGAACGCCTAAAATGATTACAAATAGAACTGGAGGAAGAAGTGTTAAAAAGGATAAACTACTCCCCTTTGATTTTCCAATTTTAGTTTTCATTATATATTCAACAAGTATGACATCTCAGGTTAATTCTAAACGATCTGATCGCAGCTCTGTTCACTATCAATGTTGGTTTAAGCTCTTCTCAGCTTTTCCCACCAGTCCTCGTAAAGTTTAAAGTTGTCTGGACGAACATTCTGCCAGTATGTTTCACCCTTTTTCTTTTTAAACTTATCATGGACATGTTTCTGCTTCCCCTTAACCCATTCGGTATCAAATTCATCGGGGTGTTCTTCGGCATATTTTATCACCTTATCTGTGGGTGAACAATATCCCCTCATCTTCATAATCTGGTTTCCGAAGTATCCGGAATATATCCAGTTGACAAATTCATGTGCCGTTTCATACAGCCCCTTCTTCTTTACTCCTTTATGCAGGAGCAGATCGTTGGACCAACCCTCATACCCTTCTTTGGGTACGGCATATTTTGCATTTATTCCTTTCTCCTGTGCAGCATACACAATCGGTTCCCAACCAGTCATGCACCATACTTCACCACTGGTTATAAGGGATACTCCCTGTTCCCATCCACTCCAAAAGGTCCTGAATTGTCCTGCCTTTTTATATTTGATAAGAAACTCCATCACTCCTTCAAGTTCATCTACCATAAGATTTCCTGGATCCCCAATTGTACCCATGCCTTCTATATTATTTTCTTTTAGGTACATTGCAGTAAAGATTACCGCATTTGCCCAATAATCTTCCATTGAGGTTTTTCCCTTTAAGGTCTTATCGAAAACATAGGCATAGGTATCACACACAGGTACCTTATCTGCATTATAGATCATTGAATCAGCATTAATTGTAAACGGGATACCATAACGTTTTCCATTTACCAGGTGATACGGTATATTCCTCATCATAGGCCAAACATCTTCATCCCAGTTAGGGATAAGGCTCATATCCCAGGGTAATATTGCACCCTGGTCAGCAAGTTCTTTTTCAGCACCACCTTGAAGCCCGTTTACATCATAAATTTCTGCAGCATCACCGAAAATCATCTTACTTATCACCGGTCCTACTGCATTACCATTATCTGCAAAGAGCATCTTGATTCCTAAATCATTTTCCAGCTTTACCCAGTGTTCTTCGATGGTCTGTGTTCCAGAAGCCCAGAGACGCAATTCCTTTTTTTCAGGTGCTTTTTCTGTACCAGCAAAGGCCCTGAATGGGCTATCTGTTCTTCCCATCAAGTTCCTAAGGGCTGGATATACTGCCATACCTGCCCCTATTTTTAGGGAAGTCCCTAAAAACTTTCTTCGAGTAATTTTTCTTTTGTTTCTCTCCATGTTTATGCCTCCCTTTGATAAAAAGTTTTTTTAAATTTTAGCACTCTTTCTCTTTTTCAAATTGTAACAGGAATAAAAAATGCTCGCCTGGCCCTTACTTTCTTGAGAGTAGTTTATTCTATTTATTTTCCCATTGCTTTTGCAATATCAACAAGTTCGGGATGTACGATCTTCCCTTCTTTGAGTAACAATTCATCATCCAACCATACACTGGAATTCAAACATATCCAATCAGCATGAGATACCGCATCTCCAAGACTGCCCTTGAACATTGGTCCCTCATAGCCATTACCCCATTCAGTGGATCCCCCGCACCTCCCTTCTATAACTAAAAAATTTCTCTCTCTGATGAGACTTCATAGGATATATTACTTGATGCAAGCCCCATACTGACATAGACCTCTGCCAATTTCAAAGAAGCAACTGCAGGGTCTATTACAGGTATTCCTAATTCCTGTTCTAACTTTTTTGCTAGAGATGACATTCCAGTACATCCAAGAACTATAGCTTCTGCCCCATCCTTTTATATGGAAATTTTAGCTTCTTTTAAAATTGCTGGTAAGTCTTTTCTCTCATCTAGTAACTCTAATACAGGAATACGAGCAAATCGTACAGACGCACCCCTGCTACTAAACCCATACTTGCTTATGTTTTCTTTGATTACATCAGCCGTACTTTTCAAAACGGTTACTATAGAAAACTTAACACACAACATCAACTTCATTGCCCGGTACAGTTGCTTTTTTTCGTTCTTCTATTTGACTATCTCTAAACGTTGTAGATGAATTGGGTATTACTTTAATTTTCATCTTTTTACTATCTTCCACTCATCTATATTGTTATTTAACATTCATTTTGCACAATTTATAATCTTTGTCAAGAAAGAAATTAAGATATTTTACCCCAGGAAACCTCTAAAATTAATGTTTTTTAGGAGGTTTTTAAAGCTTGAGGTCAAAATTGACTCCATCATGTTATTTATAAGTTACACATAGAATTAGAAAAAAA
>DAOVJB010000111.1 GCA_030673425.1 Elusimicrobiota bacterium
AAAAGAAGGCAGATGTATGCGCACAGTTTATAGAGGGGCCTGTTACCAGCCAGATAACATCATCAGCACTTCAGCTGCATAGTTATGTTACAGTTATATTAGATGAAGATGCAGCATCAAAACTCAAAAGAAAAGAATATTATAACTGGGTACGTGATAATAAACAGCTTGTGCAGAAGAAAGTCGGTCGCTGATTTTATCTCCATACGGAGAGACGTATGAAGCATAGAAAGACAAAAATTCCTCACAAATATCCGAAAAAAAACATCTCACAACAGCATAAAGAAAAACAGAATCTACAAAACTTAGAACTAAGACAGTACCGCACAATGTTCGATTCCATGGCAGATACTATACATCTTGTTGATACTGACCTTAGGATTATTATGGTAAACAAGGCGTTCAAAAAATGGGGAAAACAGCTTGGTCTTGATACAAATGTAACAGGCAGGAAGTTATTAGATGTTTGCCCATTTCTGTCCCGGAAAGTTCTTGATGAATATAAAACTGTATTCAGAACAGGGAAAATTGTCGTAACTGAAGAAAGAAATAAATTCGGGGACAGTGAAATTTTTACCGAGACACGTAAAATACCTGTCTTTGAAGAAAATAAGGCAGTTAGAATAATCACTATTATACAAAATATCACCAAGCGCAAAAAAGCAGAAGAGGCACTGCAGAAATCAGAAGAACGTTTTCGGCAAGTAGTAGAAAATGCTCAGGAATGGATTTGGGAAGTGGATGCCAATGGTTTATATACATACGCAAGTCCAATAGGGGAGAAGATTCTTGGTTACAAGCCAGAAGAGATAGTTAAGAAAAAATATTTTTATGACCTATTCCAGTCTGAAGGCAGGGAAAGGTTAAAAAAAGAAGCTTTTGAAGTCTTCGCTAAAAAGAAATCCTTCCGTGAATTTATAAACCAGAATATACATAAGAATGGCGAACCAGTATGGCTTTCGACAAGCGGAGTTCCTCTACTCGATGAGAAAGGAAATCTTTTAGGATACAGAGGTGCAGACACAAATATCACCGAACGCAAAAAAATAGAAGAAATGAAGGATAACCTGATCCGTGATATCTCTCATGGATTAAAATCACCGATTGCCATGACAGAAATGGCTTTTAGTATATTCCAGGAAGGCCTGCAAAATGGGAATATAGAACAGATACAGCAAGCCGAACGTATAGCTTCCAGTAATCTGAGAAAAATCCGCAAGGATGTAAACAATATGTTAGAAATCTTTACCCTTGATATGAGAAGAATGATAGAGAAGAAAAAACATAAAATTTCATTAAAACCAGTAATAAATGAGATTATAAAGAATATGAGATACCTTATTGAAGAAAAAGGGCTCAAGCTGATTGTAGACATTTCTCAAGGAGGCAATAAGGTATTGATAGGTAAAAGGGACATAAAGACCCTTATTTATGATATTATGGATAATGCCATAAAATTTACAGAGCATGGAAGTATTTCAATAAAAATTAGGCCAAAAGGAAAAATGGTCCGGATAGACGTAAAAGATACAGGTTGTGGAATTGAAGAAGAACACAAAGATAAGGTATTCGATAAGTTTTATAAAAGGCATGCAGCAATTGAAGGTTCGGGATTGGGGCTTTCAATTTGCAAAGAGATAGTACAGATGTATAAAGGGGAAATTAAAATAAACTCAAAAGGTACAGGCAAAGGTACTACTGTAACAGTTCTGTTGCCTAAAGGGTAGAAAATGTGCTATACTTCAGGAGGAGGTGGATAATATGGTAAAAACCAAAACAAAGAATATTTTGATACTTGAAGATGATAGAGATATGCGGGATATGTATAAGATCTTCTTCAAGGACCAGGAACCCAAATATAGTATTGATATAGAAGATAAGGCAAAAGAAGCGTTAAAGAGATTAAAACAGAAAGAGTATGATTTAATAATTTTAGACATTATTATGGAACCTTTGCCTGGTGATTCATTTTTTGTTTATGTAAGGGATAACAAAAAAACGGTAAATATTCCAATACTTGTAGTAAGTGTTCTAAGCCATGATGCGTTAGAGCTCTTGAAGAGGATAAACCATGTTAGGTTTCTTCAGAAGCCGATTACGAAGGAACAATTATTTGAGGAAATAGATAAAATTTTGGATTGATGAAAGGGAGATTAATGTTATGAAAAACATCTTAATACTTGAAGATGATAAAGATATGCAGGGGATGTATAAAATTTTCTTCAGTGACCAGGAGAAAAAATATACGATAGAGATTGAGAATGATGCTACGGTGGCATTAAAGAGATTAAAAGAAAAACCGTTTGATTTGATAATACTTGATATTATCATGGAACCAATGTTCGGGGATTCCTTCTTCCTTTATCTAAGAAGCGATGAAGGAACCATGCGCATACCTGTGTTGGTTGTAAGTGTTTTAAGCCCGGATACACTGGGCAGATTGAAGAAAATAGACAATGTTGATGCTGTTAATAAACCTGTAAGACTGAGTTTCCTTCAGAAGCCGATTACAAAACAGCAATTGTTAAAAGAAATAGATAAGATGTTATCATAAAATTAGTATAAAATAGTTAATATATCAACACAGAAAAATTTATTCCGAAATAAACCCCAAATCCTATAAGAATAATCCCGCAGACAAAGATTATTCCCTTATATACTTTTTGTGAAATGAATCTCCTGCCCTTGCTTATTGTAAAAGAGACAATGCTATACCATGCAAGATCTGCCAATATGTGTCCCGCAAAAAATATCCCGATAGCTACATAACCCATCCTTTGTGCCGCAAGAAGCAACCCAAGTCCTATAGTTAGCCACCATATAGTCCAGTAGGGATTGGCTACACTCATTGTTATGCCTGTTAAGATGAGGTTGGATGATTTCTTGCAATCATCCTTAATATCCAAGGATACCCTGGGTATGGATAAAAGCATACTTATTCCGAACCAGAGCAGGATTAATGCCCCTGTGATGGCTATTATTTTTAGTACCAGAGCATTCTTTAGGAAATAAGCAAATCCAAAGATAATAAAAGTGACCATGCCTACTTCTAAGATTGCATGACCCAGGATTACAAGCGGACCGGTCTTAAAACCCTGTTTCGTGCTCTGGTAAATTACAGCTGTAAGTAACGGTCCGGGTGCCAGTGCTCCTGAGAGGGCGATGGTAAAGGAGATCATAAATAAAGACATATAGCTCATATTCTAATTTTACTATGTAATAAAAGATAAAGCAAGAATAAAGTCTCCTTGCGATATATTATAGGAAATTAAAGACTTGACTTAGTCTTATTTTTTGTGTCAAAATGAGATTTAAAAGAGATTTACATATATATGTTCAATTTTTTCTTTCGGGAGACTCAGGATGGAGTTATATGAGTTAAAAGCTCACGAGTTGGTTGATAAGTTAAAAAAGAGAGAAATTTCTTCTGGCGAGCTTACAAAATCAGTCTTTCTGCGAATTGAAGAAGTAGAAGATAAAATCCACTCTTTTGTGACACTTGATAAAGAACAGGCGTTAAAGAATGCAGAAGCTATAGATAAAAAGATTAAAAAGGGAAATTCTGTAGGTGCGCTTGCTGGGATACCTGTTGCCATAAAAGATAATATCTGCATAAAAGGTGTAAGGACTACATGCTCTTCAAAGATACTTGAGAATTTCATTGCCCCTTATAACGCTACTGTAATAGAAAAACTGCGCGCGAGTGATGCTGTTTTTATAGGAAAGACCAACATGGATGAGTTTGCCATGGGGTCTTCCTGCGAAACGTCATTCTTCGGGGAGACAAGGAACCCATGGGACTTAGATACTATTCCCGGTGGATCAAGCGGCGGCAGTGCCGCTGCTGTTGCAAGTGATGAGACTATTTTAGCGCTTGGATCTGATACAGGAGGCTCTATCCGTCAGCCAGCCTCATGTTGCGGCGTTGTTGGGTTAAAACCGACATATGGGGCTGTTTCACGTTTTGGTCTGGTTGCTTTTGCTTCTTCGCTTGATCAGATAGGGCCGCTTACAAAGGACGTTAAGGATGCTGCGCTTCTGATGAATGTAATTGCCGGGCATGATAAAAAAGACTCAACCTCGGTTGACTACAAGGTGCCTGATTTTACGGATTCGTTAAAAGACGGTCTAAAAGGGGTAAAAATAGGTATTCCTAAGGAGTGTTTTATAGAAGGTTTGGATAAAGAAGTAGAATCGCATGTTAAGGGGGCAATGAAGGTATTAGAACAGATGGGTGCAACGTTGGTTGATATCTCCCTTCCGCATACAGAGTATGGTATAGCTGTATATTACATTATAGCGCCTTCTGAGGCAAGTGCCAACCTTGCCCGTTACGATGGGGTTAAGTATGGATACCGTAGCGATAAGGCAAAAGACCTGCTTGAAAGTTATAAGAAAACACGCAGTGAAGGTTTCGGGCAGGAGGTAAAAAGAAGAATAATGATAGGTACATATGCCCTTTCCAGCGGTTATTACGATGCCTATTATCTAAAAGCGTTAAAAGTAAGGACATTGATAAAGAAAGATTTTGATGATGCTTTTAAGAAGGCGGATGTTATTTTAACACCCACGGCACCTACCGCGGCATTTAAGATAGGAGAAAAGACAGAAGATCCTTTACAGATGTATCTTTCGGATATATTTACCATAACGGCAAATCTTGCTGGTATTCCGGGTATATCTTTACCATGCGGTTTTAATAAGAAAGGACTGCCTATAGGGCTGCAGCTCTTAGGTAAGCATTTCTGTGAAGAGGATATCTTAAGAGTAGCATATAACTATGAGAAGAATACCGACTGGCATAAAAAAAGCCCTAAGGTTAAAAAATGAGAAAGATTCTTTTAGGAATAAACTATCATCTGTAGGAGCGAATTATATGCAATATGAGGCAGTGATTGGATTAGAGGTGCATGCGCAGATTAAGACTGATTCAAAGATATTCTGC
>DAOVJB010000049.1 GCA_030673425.1 Elusimicrobiota bacterium
CAGCCCGCAGCAGGTGCTCATGGTGAAACCACAGGTTTGATGTTAATCAAAGCTTATCATGATAAACAGCAGGAAGGGCGAAGACGAAATAAAATCATTGTACCTGATTCAGCCCATGGTACCAACCCTGCAAGCACCACAGGCTGTGGCTATAAAGTAGTTGAGGTTAAATCAGATAGTCGTGGTAATGTTGATTTATTTCAGCTAAAAGGGATATTAAATGATGAAATTGCTGCATTGATGTTAACCAATCCTAATACGTTGGGTTTGTTTGAGGAGAATATCCTGGAGATCTCTGATATGGTTCATAAAGCTGGTGGATTATTATATTATGACGGAGCGAACCTTAACGCTTTATTGGGAATGGTCCGTCCGAGTGATATGGGATTTGATATAATGCATTTCAATTTGCATAAGACCTTTAGTACGCCTCATGGTTCGGGAGGTCCGGGGTCAGGACCAGTGGGAGTAAAGGAGAATTTAGAACCATTTTTGCCTTACCCAATTATTGCAAAAAAGGAACAGAAGTATTATCTTGATTATAATAGAGAAGACTCTATTGGCAGAGTAAAATCATTTTATGGGAATTTTAACGTAATTGTAAAAGCTTATGCTTATATTTGTGCTTTAGGGGCAAAAGGATTACCGCAGGTTGCTGAAGATGCGGTATTGAATGCAAATTATTTGATGAATAACCTCAAAAAATATTTCAATCTACCTTATAATCGTGGTTGTATGCATGAGTTTGTTGTTTCACCAAGGCGTAACAGTAAAATAAGAACCGGAGTATTAGATATAGCTAAGCGTCTTATTGATTATGGATATCATCCTCCGACAGTCTGTTTTCCGCTTATTGTTGCGGATAGCTTAATGATTGAACCTACGGAGACAGAATCTAAGAGAAATTTAGATGATTTTATTAATGTCCTGGTTGCTGTCGTTCGAGAATCAGAGAATACACCGGATTTGTTAAGGAAGTCTCCTCACTGTAATGAAAATATAGCGTTTCCTTTGAGTGTTTCAAGACTTGATGAAGCCCGGGCAGCTCGTAAGCTTGTGTTAAAGTATAAAGATATAGTAAATACTAAATTTAAGGAGTGAACCATGATTAAAAAATGGGAGATAATAAATTCCCCTCGTCCTGATGATGACCAAAGATATAAAGTATTACTTGAGGGGGACCATAATACTATAATCAGGGCTCTAAAAAAAATTGATCATATGTGTGGCAGACCGTTATGTGGAAGACCTTTTGGCCAGACAGGAAAGGATTATAACTGGGCTTTTTATGTTTATAAGACTAAGGAAGAAGAAAGAAAACAGATAGAGGAATTGTTACAGAGAATAAGAAATTCAGAAGAAGAAGCCTTGATTATTGAAAAAGCCGCTGAAATTACTATGCAGGATGGAGATATTAGTTCTATTTTGCAGGAAGAAGAAGCAATTCCGATTGGTGTTGCCTTAAATGAGAGATATATTTTTGATAATTTCGTTGTGGCTCAGAATAACCACTTCGCTCAAGCTGCTGCATTGGCTGCTGCTGAATCTCCCGGAAAAGTATATAATCCCTTGTTTATATATGGGAAAGTAGGACTTGGCAAGACTCACCTAATGGAGGCTATAGGGCATTATGTACTAGAACATAATCCTCGGGCAAAGGTGGTTTATACATCCACTGAGAAATTTATAGCTGAGGTTATTAATGCTATAAGAGATGGTAAAATTATGGAGTTGCGCAATAGATACAGGAATTTAGATTTACTGCTTGTTGATGATGTTCAGTTTTGATCAGAAGCAGAAGCAGCACAGGAAGAATTTTTCCATACGTTCAATGCTCTTTATGATGCTCATAAGCAGATTGTACTTACTTCTGATAAACCACCCAAGAAAATAGCTGTCTTGGAAGAGCGTTTACGTTCCCGTTTTGAATGGGGATTGATTGCAGACCTACAAGTGCCTAATTTAGAAACCCGTGTAGCTATTTTGCAGAAGAAAGCCCAGATAGCGCATCTGTCTATTCCTGATGAAATCCTTTTTTATATCGCTGAAAAACTATCTTCAAACATTCGTGAGTTAGAGGGTTTCTTGATTCGTATAGCAGCTTATGCTACTCTTACAGAGAGGGAACTGAACAGGAAGTTAGCTGAGGAGTTGATTAAAGATTTGCTTCCCTATGAAGAGGAAGAAGCTATTCCTCCCGTAGAATTAGAGTTTCCTTCTACTGTTGAAGTTAAAGAAGTTCCGGAAGAAGAAATAAAAGAAAAGGTTAAAGAACCAGTTGTAGAAGAGGTAGAAATAGTTCCTAAGACTGAAGTGAAAGCACCGGAAGAAACTTCGGAGGAAATACGGGAGGAAGAGGAAGAAAGGGAAGAAAAAGAAGGACCATCTGTGGATTTATCGCTGCGGGCTATTAAAGTAGCATATTTGTATCCGGAGGAAAAGGGACAAGACCTGAAAACGATGAAAAAGATGTTTGAAAGTACTCTAAACAAGCATAAGATAAAATTCCGTTTGGAAACAGGTTTTGAGGAATCATATCAATCAAAAGAAAATGTAAATTTCCAAGAGTTAATTAATACAAGTAAAGAAAAACAGATTGATGTGGTTATAGCTTTAGGACCTGCTTCAGGTAACTTACTTTTTAAAGAAAATCTGTCCCGTGCTCTTATATCTAGCTTTGAAAGAGAAAAAATACCGATACAGATAATACCATTTAGGGATATATCTAAACAGTATAGATATCTGGATGTTTGTTTAGATTTAGCATTTCTTAAAAAATAATCTGTTACACAGAGTTTAAGGAGAACTATAGAGATATTTTATGCAAGCTAGATTGTTACAGACAGGACACCTGGATGGTAGCACGAATATGGCTATTGATGAAATGTTGCTGGTAAATAGCCGTCATCTGCTTGAGACAAGGTATCAGGCAATTCTAAGGTTATATGGATGGGTTAAACCCACTTTATCTTTAGGATATTTTCAATCTCCTTCTTTTGATATAGATTGGCTAAAAGGAAATAAAGGAGAGAAAGATTTTTCGTTTGAAATTGTTCGGCGATTAACAGGTGGGGGAACCGTACTTCACGATGTTGAGATTACATATAGCTTCATAATTTTGGAAGATAATTGCCTAATTCCTGAAAAAATAACTGAATCATACAGGGTAATCTGTCAGGGTATAATTAAAGGATTAGACAAGCTCGGAATTAAGGCAGGATTTTTTGATATAAAAGATAACCCTGGGTCAGGATATTATTCAAGTAGAGCGGACTTTTGTTTTGCAAAGCATTCTAAGTATGATGTTTTGGTTGACAGGAAGAAATTAGTCGGTAGTGCGCAAAGGCGGAAGAAGGGAATAATTTTACAACACGGCTCTATAATATTAGGTATAGACCAACAAAAGAATTTATATCTATTAAAAAAAGGAATTAATTGTTTTCAAGAGGCTGTCTCATTAAAGGAGATATTGGGGTATTCAATAAGTTTTGAGGAAGTGAGTCAGGTTTTAATAGAAGGTTTTAAGTTAGCATTAGGTATAAGTTTTGAATCCGGAGAATTAACCTCTCAAGAACTAAAGTTGGCTGAATCTCTTAAGACAGAGAAATATACACAAGATTCATGGAGCAATCGTTTAGGAAAGAAATATGAAAAAAATATTTCAGAGCGTAAAGAAAGATAACGGGAATTCTCAAATTAAATTAACATTAGGTTTTAAATTCGCCTTGATTATGGGAATTACCTTAGTTGTCCTGATGTTATTTATAGGAATTATCGTTATTAAAGAGGCTGAAAAGGCGATAATAAATGATATGAAAAAAAAGAGCCAGATTTATTCTACATTTTTAGCTGGTCTAGGAAGTCAGATATTAGCAAAAACCCCGAAAGAACAGGATTTAAGGTTATTGCAGCACTATGTTGATAATTTAATTGAAAATGAAGAAATTATATATGCCTATATAACAGATAAGTCAGGAACTCCCATAGTACATAGTAAAAAGAAAAAAGCCTCTTTAGAAGATGCATTGGTGATGAATTTCCCGATTACTTCCGATGGAAAAAAGATAGGGAGTGTCAAGATGTGGTATTCCACGGATTATATTGTTGAAGAATTATCTGGTAATATGAAAAGTGTGCTGATTATAATAATAACACTGTCTATTTTCATATTGGGTACGACGATGTTTCTGGTCTCTGAAAAAATCATTTTCCGAAGAATAAGTACTATGATAAAGACTATGAATAAGGTAAAAGAAGGGGTCATAGGTGTAAAGATTAACGATAAAACTCGGGATGAAATAGGCTTACTCGGACAGAATTTTAACAATATGTTGACGGAAATCGAAGAAAAACACAGGGAACTTACAATCTTATTTGAGATGAGCCGAACTATAACATCCACCCTCCAGGTAAGTTTAATCCTGGATATGGTTATGGATATTGTCGTAGACAAATTAGAAGTTGCCTCAAGCAGTGTTTTTATGTTAGAAGAAGACGGGCATCTACATATTAAGAGTTCCCGTGGATTATCAGCAGAATTTGTTCAGGAAAGAACTTTTAAGGTTCTCAGAAAATTTGTCCAGAAATCCGCTGATGAAGGCGAGATGGTAATAGTTAATACTTTCTCGGAGGATTTTGCTGAATTAAGAGATATTATGGAAAAAGAGCGCTTTATGTCCCTTATAAATATTCCCTTAATTATCAGTGGGAAAGTTTTAGGCGTGTTGAATATAAACGCAAAAGAAGAAAATGCTTTCCCGGAAAGAAGGGTAAGATTACTTTCTGTATTTGCCAAACAGATGACCGTTGCTTTACAAAATGCCCATTTATATGAACGGACCCAGCAGTTTACTCAGGAGTTGGAGGAAAAAATAAATATAGCAACAGGTAATTTGGCAAGGGCTAATCAGGATTTAACTAAAGTCAATGAGAGACTTGAGGATCTGAGTAATGCTAAATCGGAATTTGTTTCTATTGTCTCACATGAATTACGTTCTCCTCTTACTTCTATTGCGGGTTTTGTTAATTTGATACTTGATGGAGAAACAGGGAAGATAAATGCTACGCAAAAAGATTTCTTAAATGTCATAAATGAAAATAGTCAGCGTTTAATTACTTTAATAGAAGATCTTCTTAATCTGTCTAAGATAGAAACAGGTGCACTTAAGGAAATAAAGAAAGAATCTTTGGAGTTAAGTGAATTAATAAAAGAAGTGTCGTTCAGCTGTCAATCCCAGATTGAGAAAAAGAAACTGAAGATAGAAATTAATTTGCCTCAAGAGCCATTACCTAAGGTTGAGGGTGAGACTAATCAGATTATACAGGTTTTAACTAATCTGTTAAGTAATGCGATTAAATATACACCTAAGGGAGGTCATATATTTATAGAGGTTACTAGAATTCCCGGTTATTTACAGACAGTAGTCAGGGATACGGGAATAGGTATCTCCGAAGATAACTTGCCACATATGTTTGAGAAATTCTATCGAACTGATAATCCTAAGGTGCGTGAATTATCCGGGACAGGTTTGGGATTGACTATTACTAAATCTATAATAGAAAAACATGGTGGGAAAATATGGGTTGAAAGCGAGTTGGAAAAAGGCAGTAAGTTCTGTTTTACCCTACCTGTATTGAAGGAGGCGAATAATGACTGATAAGAAGAAAGTTTTGATTGTAGATGATGAGGTTACATTAGTTAAATTGGTGAGATTTCTGCTAGAGAGACATGGTTTTGAGGTATGTGCTGCTTATGGGGGGCAAGAGTCTGTGGAGATTGCTCAGAAAGAAATTCCCGATTTAATATTAATGGATATTATGATGCCTAAGGTTGATGGTAATGAGGCGATAAAACAGTTGAGGGAAAAAGAAATTACCAGAGAAATCCCTGTAATAATACTTTCTGCTTTAGGGCAGGAGGCAGAGGTAGCCAGAGGTTTAGAATCAGGAGCAGTGGATTATTTAGTAAAACCTTTTAATCCTCAAGATTTGTTAGCCAGAGTAAAGAAAATTTTAGGATAAAATTTAAGGGTAGGTCTCTCCCTGGATACAGATGTAATATATTCTGTGGGATATTTGAGCAGCCAGGGCTATTTTTTTCAAATAGCATTAACGGAATGAATTAATTTTAGAAAAGGAGGTATCAACGAGGAAGTTCATATGCAGTATAATGACAAAAAAATAATAAAGAGAGGGAAAAAATGAATAGAAATATCAATGAGATTGTAAAAGAATTAGTTTCCAGTGAGAATTTGCCTACCAAGGAAAAATGTCTGGATGAAATCTGGACACAAGCTGTCCAGAAAGGAATTTATCCTGCCAGTATTCAGGAATTGTATGAAGCAAGAGGACAGCAAAAAATAGGTGGTTTTACTGTTCCTGCAATTAATTTAAGAGGGCTGACCTATATTTTAGCCCGGGCTATTTTTAGAGTCGCTAAGAAGCATAATGCCGGAGCTTTTATTTTTGAAATAGCCAAAAGCGAAATGGGATATACTGACCAACGTCCGACTGAATATGTAGGTGTCTGTTTGGCAGCAGCCATAAAAGAAGATTATCAAGGACCTGTATTCATCCAGGGGGACCATTTTCAGGTGAATGCTAAGAAATATAGCCAGGATCCCAAAGGAGAGGTTCAGGGCATTAAGGACTTTATTAAGGAATCTATAGCCAGTGGTTTCTATAACATTGATATTGATACCTCGACTTTAGTCGATTTGGAGAAACCATCTGTTAAAGAACAGCAAAAATTAAATTATGAAATTTGTGCTGAGTTGACTAAATACATTCGTTTGATTGAACCCAAAGGTATTACAATTTCTGTGGGTGGAGAAATTGGTGAAGTAGGAAGCCAGAATAGCACACCTGAGGATTTGGACGCTTTTATGGAAGGGTATTTAGAAACTCTTCCAGACGGGACAAAAGGGATCAGTAAAATCAGTGTCCAGACAGGGACTTCGCATGGTGGGGTAGTTCTGCCTGATGGCAATATTGCTGAAGTAAAGCTTGATTTTGAGGTTTTAAGGAGTATTTCTGAAATTGGTAAGGAGAAATATGGTTTAGCAGGAGCGGTTCAGCATGGAGCGTCCACTTTGCCTGATGAGGCTTTCGGAAAGTTCCCGGAAGTGGAGACAGCAGAAGTGCATTTAGCTACTGGTTTTCAAAACATGATTTATGAAAGTAAACATTTTCCTGCTGATTTAAGGGAAAAAATGTATAAATGGCTGCAAGAGAATATGCAGAAGGAGAAAAAACCCAATATGACTGAAGAACAGTTTATCTATAAAACGAGAAAAAAGGCTCTTGGGCCGTTTAAGAGAGAGATGTATAATTTGTCTGATGAAATTCTGGAATCTATAGGTAAAGAATTAGAAGCCAAATTTGATTTCCTGTTCAATAAATTGAAAGTTGCAGGTACCAAAGAGTTAACAGAAAAATATGTTAGTAAGGTAAAGGATATTCCTCGCGAGCGAGATTTAATGGATATTAAAAAAGGCGACAAAATGAGTGCAGAAGGAGCAGATTAAGCAATAGGAAAATTCAGGTAGGTATAGAATGAAAAAGACAAAAATAATTTGTACCATTGGACCAGCTTCACAGGACTTAAAGACCATAAGAGAACTTACAAGAGGCGGAGTAGATATTTTCCGCCTCAATTGTTCTCATGGTAAACACGGTGAAATGGAAAGTATCATTGCCAATATACGCAGGGCAGCTGGAGAATCTAAGAGAATCATCGGGATTTTACTTGATCTGGAAGGTCCTCATGTACGAGTAGGGGAAATTGAATCAGATGGTGTTATTCTAAGAGATAATGGTAAAATTATTTTGACGACCAACCGTATAATTGGGAA
>DAOVJB010000176.1 GCA_030673425.1 Elusimicrobiota bacterium
AAACCTGCTCAACTCTATTCAATAATAACACATCTGCTCTTTTTAAGAACCTCAAAGGTTCGCGTAAGAAACCCCTCGGTAAAAGATGCCCATGACCAAAAGGGTCTAAACAATCTATCACCACTATATCCAAGTCCCTTTCTAATCTAATATGCCCAAACCCATCATCAAGAATAAATACTCCCGCTCCCAGCTTATTGATTGCTACCTGTGTACATTTAACCCTATCTTTACCGACAACAACCCCACACCCTTTTAGATTCTCTGCTATTAAAAAAGGCTCATCCCCTGCTAACTCAGAACTTAATAATATTTTACCGCCATCTGAAACAACTTTTATATCATAATGCCCAGATAAATTATCTGTTTTACTTTTATAACCCCTGCTTAAAACGATTACCTTCCTATTCTCTTTATCTAACATTTTGGCGATACTTATTACTGCCGGTGTTTTCCCTGTTCCGCCAGCAGTAATATTACCAACAGATATAACAGGACATGCAACTTTCTGGCTTTTTATAATTTTTATCTTGTAAAAAAAATACCTTAATTCAACTATTAGATAGTATATCCATGATAAAATCAGAAGAAAAAAGCCCAGGATACCCGCTATAAACCCTTTTCTTTCTCCTCTTATAACTTCAATAATATACTGTTGCATTTATACCTTACCTTTAATCTTTAACAGTTCCACCACAACGTTCTCTACCATATCAGGAGTTACGTTTTTCATACACTCCATGGTTTCACATTCCTGTTTATTACAGCCTAAACAGTCAACATCAGATTCTACAGCCACATGAAACGCTTCATCAGGTGGATTCCAGGTCTTGCTATTTGTCGGACCATATATTGTAAGCGTCGGAGTCCCAACGCTAACAGCAATATGTTTCGGACCGTTATCATTGGTTATCATTACATCACATCTGTCAATCAACGCTGCCAACTGTTTCAAGTCTGTGGGAGGAGAAATTATAGGGTTATTTTTCATTAAAGATGCTATTTCTTCTACTGACTCTTTCTCTCCCGGACCCCAGAATAGAATAACCTGACTGTTATATTTATCTATTAACCTATCGGCAAGCTGGGTAAAATATTCTTTTAACCATATCCTTGCTTTTCTACGAGAATTAGGAGCCATACCAATCAATATTTTATCTTCAATTAGGTATTTACCTAATGAGTCATTTCTAAAAACCTTTGCATCATCCGGAATATGAAAAAATGTCTTTTTTCTTGGGCTAGTTATACCTATTGTCCTAAGAGCATCTAATTTGAAATCTACCAGATATTTAGGTTCGGTATCTCTTTTTACACAGATATTATATGCAAACTTTCTCCCGGGAAAATCAAAGCCCACTCTGTATCTAGCTGCGCTAAAAAAAGTTATCCAGGCTGAACGTGGATTGCCTAAAAAATCAAGAATTAGACTATATCTCTCTTTCCTGATTCTTTTTATCAATTTTATCTGTTCAAAAAAACTTTTATTAGATAGAATGATATTATTCAGGTATGGATTACCCGTTAAAACATCATAGGCGCTTCTTTCCACCAGAAAATCTATCTGGCTTTCAGGAAAACGTTCCCGTAAAGACTCTATTACCGGTGTAGTTAATAGCACATCACCGATTCTTCTTAACTGAATAATTAAAATTTTATTTATGTTTCTTATTTCCATATTTTCTTTATACTCCGCTCAAGTCCGTAAACAAGAGAATAAGTTCCTGCTAAAAATGGGGAAGAATATACCAAAAGTCGTTTCTTAAACCACCCTAAATCCTGCTTGTAGACCTTAAATCTCTTGATTCTCATAGCGTATCCCCCGCACCTGTTACTTCCAACCTCAGTAGTTACCGCTCCCTGGAATCCAATTTCCTCAGCTAACTTTAGTGACTTAGAATTATACTCACCCCATGGCCATGCTATAAAAAGAGATTTCTTATTAAGTTTTTTCTCAATAATATCCTTAGATAATATCAACTCTTCCTTAAGCGAGATGTCTTTACCTTTTTTCCAGCTTTCCCCTTCTTTATAATGATAATGGGTATGGGATTGTATGGACACAAGACCGCTTTCCTCCATTATTCTCATCTGTTCCCAGGTTAAAAAGTTCTCAGGACTTCTTTCATTATGTAAATCCAGCTCCGCATCAAATTGCACTTCTTCTCTATCATCTTTTATTTTACTTGTTACAACAAAAATAGTTGCCTTAAAATTATACTTTTGTAAAACCGGGTAAGCAAAAAGCCAGTTATCCAGATAACCGTCATCAAAAGTAATTGCAACTGATTTTTCATTCTCAAGTTTTCCTGTCTTAAAAAACTCCACCAATTCATCAAGAAATAACGAAACATATCCATTCTTAGAAAGAAATTCTATCTGTTTTTCAAAACCTTCCGGTGTTATCTCTCTTGAGGGATTTACATGATGATAAAGCAGCACGGGAACGGATATACTCATAGACTTACCTTTCTCTTTTTTTATTTAACAGATATTCATAAACTCTTTCTGTCTTTGAAACCATAGTCTCGATAGAAAAGTTCTCCTTAACTAACCGGCAACCTTCCTCTCCCATATCCTTAAGCATCTCTTTATTACTTAAAAGCTTAACAACCCCTTCAGCTAAAGCTTCTGCATCTTCAGGAGGCACTAATAACCCGTTTTTATTATCTATCACCATTTCCGGATTACCGCCTATATTCGTAGCAACAACAGGCCTTCCCATAGCCAGTGATTCACGAATAGTACCTGCAAACCCTTCCTGTAATGAAGCATTGACCGTTACATCGGTTGCTGCCAAAATCTCCGGTATATCCCTGCGAAATCCTGCTAATATAGTATTTTGACTAATATCTAATTTAGCAACCAGATTCTTTAACTCTTCTTTATCAGTATCTCTACCAACAAGTATAAATTTTGTTTTAGGCAAATGTTTTAATATTAAAGGAATAGA
>DAOVJB010000122.1 GCA_030673425.1 Elusimicrobiota bacterium
AATCGGTAAATTACCCGAATCCTACCTATGACGGAAATACAACAATATCTTTTACTCTAACCCGACCACCAACAACAAGTATCGTTGCTATTTATAATGTAGCAGGTGAGTTAGTTCGTAATGTTACTGGTAATGATATCCAGACTCAAAGTGTTGATGATAATAATATTGTGTATATATATAGTTGGGATGGAAAGAATAATGATGGGGAGGATGTTTTTTCTGGCATCTACATATATCTGATAAAAGCCGGTGATGAAAAACAGACGGGGAAATTAGCAATAATAAAATAATATAACCATAAAGAGATATAATAAGATGAAAAGAAAACTTTTATATTTTACCCTGATAACAGTTCTGATAGGTATTATTTACCATTTATTGCCATGTCCTGTTTTTGCTGCCGGGTCTGGAACTACAGGTGCAAGTTTCTTGAAGATCGGGGTAGGTGCACGTGCAGTAGCGATGGGAGAGGCTTTTGTAGGTGTTGCGGATGATTCTTCGACAATTTACTGGAATCCCGGCGGGTTGGGGATTTTATCCAGGAAAGAATTTTCTGCCACACATTTACAATGGTTTGAAGGAATTAATTATGAAGGGTTAACATATATTCATCCGACGGAAGAAAAAGGGACGTTTGGGGTAGACTTTAGATATCTTCATATGGATGCTCTTAAAAAAACGGTTGTAAATTCAAGCAGCAGCACAGGTTATGATGAGTTAGGTACTTTTTCTTCTTATGATATGATGGTAACCGTTGGATATGGTAAGCAAATTTTGCCTCACTTTAACCTGGGAATAGGGTTAAAATATATTAAAGAGACTATAGATGATAAAGATGCTACGGCTATTGCCGGTGATTTTGGGTTGCTTTACGACCTTCGGGGAGGAAAAATCGGGCTTAGTTTACAGAATCTCGGGACAAAACTTAAATTTGTTACAGAAGAGGGAAATTTACCTTTTAATATTAAATTTGGGGTTTCCAGCAGCCTTCTAAATGACAAATTTATTCTGGGATTAGAGGTTAATCAGCCTAATGACGGAAAGGTGAGTATGCGGGTAGGCACCGAAATATGTCCGCATAAGTTTTTCGCCCTGCGAGCCGGATACAAATACACCATAGATGAAGACTCAGACCTGGGTATAACATCAGGATTAACTGCCGGCGCAGGTTTTGGTAAAAGATCAAAGAGAGACTCTGGCTTAGGTTATCAGGTAGATTATGCCTTTGTTCCGTATGGTGATTTTGGCTATACACACAGGATTTCTCTCACTATGACATTCGGAGAAAGTTTTGCCAAATCATTAAGAACTGAAGAGGAAGAATTTACAGAAACAGAAATTGAATCAGTTCCAGAAGAAAAATCTGTTGAGGAAGAGATGATATCTCAGCCTGTGGAGGAAGATAAAACAAAACAGGGGGTAGTCAATATAGCCATATTGGATTTATTCCGGGATAAATCTATTCCTCTGTCAGAAGCAAGGTTTGTGAATAGATATATTAGAAGCGAGCTTTCTAAATCTCAATTTTTACATATGATTGATGATATGACTTCCAGGAGAATTCTTAAAAAGAATGGTTTGGATTTTGGCTTGCGCAAACCTCGTAAGAAATATCTGCTGAGGGCAGGGGAGATATTAAATGTTGATAAAATTGTGATTGGTGAGATTAGTGTGAAGAAAGATAAATACAAGCTTACAATTGGGATTATAGATATAGATACAAAAAGGATAGAATATACAGATACTGTGGTTTATTCACTTTTCAATATAGAACAGGCAATAAAAGAATTATCCTCAGGGCTCATAGAAGCAATAACAGGAAAATAACAAATTGTTTTTCTTACTTTTTGACTTTCAAAATTAAGATTCCGGCGAGGATAAAGAAGGTTATATTTACTATCCAGGCAGAAACCCAGGGATACAACACTCCATTATTCCCCAAAGCATGTCCTATTTCCATTAATCCCCAGTAGATAAAGCTGATGAGTATAGCAATTCCTATTCCGATAGCCTTCCTGCTATGCCTGGTAAATAGAGCAAACGGAACCCCTAAAAGTAAAATAATGAGGTTTGCAAAAGGAAATGCCAGTTTCATATGTAAATCCACCTTTTCCCTGTTGGCGGTAAAACCATTATTCTCTAACTTTTTTATATGTTCCTGTAATTTTTTATAATTCATCTCAGAGGATTTTTTCTCTGTTTTGGCAAAGTCCTGAGGAATTTCTCCTGTAAAGAGAGATTTGGTGTCAAATTTTTCAGTTTTAATAATATTTTTGCCACTTTTATCAAATGCACGCCAGACGCCTTCGTAGAAGATCCATTGTCCATTCTTCCAGATAGCTCTTTTTGCATAAAGCCGGGATTTTAAAATCGATTCTTTAGTGAATGTATCAATAAATACTTCACGCATTGAGTTATCTTCACCATTGAATACCTTTATTTTGTATATCTGCCTGTTTGAGCCGTGAAGTATTATATTTTCTCTTTTTATCTTGGAATCAGAAGGGCGTAGATAAATACCCTCATGTCTGAATTTCTGAGCCTTCTGGCTGGTATATGGTACGACAGTTTCATTTATAATGATGAAAAAGATGCTGATAAAAAAAGCAAATAATACGAGAGGAGCTATTATGCGGTAGAGATTTAAGCCGCTTGCTTTCATAGCTGTGAGTTCATTATAATACACGAAGTATCCCAGGGAGAATAGAACACCGATTAAACAGGCTACGGGAGATACCTGGGTAATCCAGTAGGGAATTTGGTATACGAAATAGCCTCCCGCAATTAAAAAAGGTACATTGTTACTTACTATTATATCCATTAACTCGAATATTTCGGCAACAATGATAATAACAATAAGAGTAGATATTGCTCCCAGAAAATATTTCAGAAATTCTTTTAAGATATAACGATCTAAGATACGCATTTAACTCCCCGACATCTTTAATGTTTTGCTGTTTTTATCATAAAGAAAACGCCTAATAGCCCAATAAAAATATTGGGAATCCATGTAGCGATTAAAGGAGGCATCCAGCCTTTTTCCCCTACGGTAATACCCACCAGAAGCAATAGGTAATAAATAAAAATTAATACAAGACTGATTCCGAACCCTATGGATTTCGTTCCTCGCTTTGTTCTTATTCCAAGAGGTGTAGCAATGAGAACAAAAGCAAGGCATGCAAAAGGAATAACGCTTCTTAGGTATAATTCCACCAGGAGCGAGTTTGCATTTATTTTCTGTTTCTTGAATTTTTTGATTTCTGTTTTTAATTCTTTCCTGTTCATCTCCCGGATGCTTTTCTGGGTTATCCTCCTTTGGGATATGTCTGTATTAATATCTAAGGTTATATTATAACTGTTAAACGATACCCTGTTATACTCAAGGGGATTTTCTTTATTTAAGGTATGGATGGTTCCATCTTCCAGTTGTAAGCTGATACCGCCTTTATGCGATTTTGATTTTCCTCTTGCAGCAGTGATTAAAGTATCCTCATTATTTTTATAGATAATCACATTTTCCAAGACAGATGTCTTTGGGTTTATTTTTTCTATGTAGAGGCGGTGTTCTTTTAAATCTACAAAGGTATGCTCTTGGAGCTTTATAATAGGATGTTTATAAATTATATTATAATATAGTTTTTTGAAGGCATAATTAGATGAGGGAACGACGGAATCATTGAAAAACATCATGAATATACTCAATAATAAGGCAAAGAATAAAGGAACCATCATGATTCTGTATGTATTTATGCCGCTTGCTTTCATAGCAGTAATCTCATTGTCTTGCGATAGACGGCCAAAACCTATTAATGTAGCCATTAAAAGAGCCATCGGGACACTCAGGCTGATAGAAAAAGGCAATGTATATACCAGGAGTCTTCCGACTGTATATATACTTACCCCTTTAGTGATTATCAAGTTAGCAAGGTCAAATATCCTGTCCATTAAGAGGATGAAGATAAAAATGGCTAACCCGAATATCAAAGGGGGTATTAATTCTTTAATTATATAGTTTCTTAGAATGCGCATCAGGAATTTCCTCTATTAAAGGATTATAGGTTGTAAATCATAAAACCGTAGAGAGCATAGTAGTATTAATATATATAATATATCATTTTTTCAAATTTATCAATCAAAATTGTTGCATAATCTCATAAACTAGGGTAAAATATATAAGATATCATTAATAATCGAAGGAGTTAAATTTGCGTAAGTCAGGTATAATTATATTATTTGGCTTGGTGTTTTTTTATTTTTTTATTCCTGATATAAGTTTTGGTGCAGGAGATAAAGATTTATCAAGGTTTTCCCTTATTAATCGACAAAGATATAACGAGGTATTTACCCTGCCTGAGAAAGAAAAGCCCGCTGATTTTGAAGCCTTTCTAGAAGATTTCGAACCTTTTACTTTTGACCAGCAGATATGGA
>DAOVJB010000029.1 GCA_030673425.1 Elusimicrobiota bacterium
ATTATTTCTATCTTATGATTAAGGTCACCTTCTGATATCCTCTTTGCGTCATCTACCAATTTTCCTATCGGTAAAGTCACCAGACGGGAGAGAAAAATCCCCCCACCTACAGAAGCTACTCCTACGAGAATAAAGGCTGTCAGTAATGTTGAATATATTCTCTTCTTGGTTGATTCTGACTTTTCCTGGATTTTAATAACTTTCTCAGAAGCGATTTTTTTTAAGTTCTCCCCTTTGGTCCGCAATGTTTTAATTGATGCATCGTTCAACTTACCCTTAGCGACAATACCCTCAAAATAATTGGAATAATCATCAAGTAAACCGGTAATTTTCTTATCGCGTTTTGCTGATTCTTTTGCCTTATCTATGGCCAGTCTAAATTTCTCTAAATAAGAAATATCTGATTCTCTAATAAGTCCCTTCTTAAACAGGAAATAATACTTTTCCGCTTCCTGTGCTTCTATGATGCTAGAGTTAACAATATTACATTCATTTGTCAATTGTATGGTCTTACTTAACGTTTCATTACTGTCAATCAAAACAATACTGGAAACTAAGATAATAAAAAGTGCTATACCCAAAGAACCAATGATTAGTTTCTTTCTTATTAACATATATTTCCCTCCTTTATAATATAATGTTGTATAACAATATATTATAATGTTGAGGATAAATTTATGCATTATAAGTATACCACAAAAAAGGCCAAAAGTCAAGGGTCTAATACATTATTTTTCAGTGGGCTTGAAATAACATACCTCAACATTATATTATTGAAAACTATATAAAGAAGATTATAAGCGATGTTTTTTAGATTTGCTATGCTTCTGTTCCCATTTAACTTCAGCTTCTGCTCGCCTGATATAAAGGGGAAATATCTTATCCCATCTTTTCCCTTTATTCCTTAAAAAGGTCTTAAGCCCTAATTCAGCAAGTTTTCCTCCCCGAGGAATTATCTTATCTGATGAAGCAATAACCGCTCCTTTAGATAGTTTCTTCTTAATTAATTCCTGATGTAATTTTACAGCAGGTCCTGAAAAAATAACATTATTAAATTTCGAAATATAAGGCGGGAGGAAATTACTCAATAAATCTTCAATATTTAATATAGAATAGTCTGTAAGCCTCTTAAGGCCTCTTTTGCCTGCAGTATATAATGCTGTATAAACCTCATTTCTCAGGGCATCTATAATAGGACATACTAAACAGTCAGTAGGAAAAAGATTGAAAGCCAAGCTATCTAAAGTAGATATACCAACCACCGGCCTATTTAATACCTGAGCCAATGTGCGCGTAACTGTCACCCCAATCCGGATACCTGTAAAAGACCCCGGACCTAAAGATATAGCAAAACCATCTATTTCATGAAGGCTTGTTTTTGCCTCCTTTAACACCCTATCGATACTAAAAAATATTTCTTCCGAATGTGCATTCCTTACGTCCCAGAAATACTCAACAGCCATCCCCCCAGAATCAACAACAGCAACACTGCCGTCTAAGGTTGCGCTTTCAAGTCCCATGATCTTCATGTTTTTACCTTTTTAATAATAATCTTGCGTCTGGTCCCGCCTAAATTAAATAAATTCACCTGCCAGTATTCATCCGGCAGGATTGCTTTAGCCTTTTCCGCCCATTCTATAATAGTAACGCCATTATTATAAAAATAATCTCTATATCCCAGGTTTTCAATATCAAAAATATTATTAACCCTGTATAAATCAAAATGAAAGACAGGAACAGCTCCCTTATATTCATTAATTAACTTAAAAGATGGGCTTCTGATATATCCTTTGACTCCTAATCCACGCGCAATACCCTGGGTCAAAGAAGTTTTTCCAGAGCCTAAATTACCGGTTAAAGCTACCAGATCTCCTTTTTTAAGCTTCTTAGCGAATTGCTTTCCTAATTTTATAGTATGATTTAAGTTTTTGGTTAGCATACTAGAAGTAACTATCAGCTATAAATACAGATCTTGTTCTTCTCACCGGATTCCTTAGCACTTAATAAGGCTTGATAAGCACGATTAATGAGTTCGCTCTTATCCATATCTTTGACAAATTCCGCTATTCCTCCGCTGATAGTCACTTTTCCTCCGGGTTGCTTTGTTGATTGAGGGAAGGGATACTCACTGATTACTTTTCTGGCCTTTTCCGCTACCGCATGGGCATTAGCTGCATCTGTTTCAGGCAAAATAAGTATAAAACATCCTCCTTGGTATCTGGCCAAGGTATCTACGCCCCTGATATTTTCTTTTATTATCTGGGCTATTTCCTTAATTATGGTATTAGCCATCACATACCCTACTTTGTCATTATATTCCTTAAAATAATCAATATCCAGCATAACCAGAGAGAGATTTCCTTTGTAACGATGAATCCTGCTAATCTCCTCATTCATACGATGGTAAAAATGCTTCTGATTAAAAACACCTGTTAAGTTATCTTTAATATCCAACTCATTAATCCTATCATGCAGATAACAGTTTTGAATAGCAACAGCTGCTTGCCGGGTTATAATAGTTGTAAATTTTAAGTCTTCCTCCGTAAAACTCGGGTTACCTTCACCCACTTTATCAGAAATATTAATCACTCCTCTAACCTTATTCTCCATCTTTAAAGGCAAACTCATAAATGACTTTGTGATATAAGATGATTTATTCCTCTTTAGTGTCCTTGAATCACTTTCAATATCAGTAATCAGCCAGGGCTTGCCTTCCCGGGCTATCCATCCGGCTATCCCGTCGCCGATTCTGATCTTGGTGGCTTTTATAATCTTTTCATCTATACCTTTTGCTGCTTTAATCACTAAATACTGTAATCCCTCATCTACCAACATCAAAGATGCCCTTCTGGCATTAAGAAATCTGGTAACCTCGGTTACAATAAAATTAACCAGCTCATTTGAGTCAGTGATTAAATTCATCATCTCGCTGATCTGGAGGATTTCTTCTGTCTTCTCTTTCTTTTCCTTTAATTTCTCCAATAACTTAAGATTAACAAGAACTTGCTTCTGGCTTTCCAATCCCTTTTTAACAACCACCTTGAACGCATCAAGGTTACAGGGCTTCATAATATAACTGTAAGCCCCTTCCTCTACCGCTACCAGTGCTTTTTCAAAATCAACCTCATCTGCTATTGCTAAAACAAAAATAAATGGATTGGATTTCTTCAGAGCTCTTAATAAATGCAAACTATCCAGATCAGGAAGCTTAACATCCAGGATGATCAAGTTAAAAATAGTTTCTTTTAGATGCATCAAGGCATCTTTCCCCTGGGTAACAGTGGATACTTTATACCCATCCTTAACCAATATAGAACCAAGTTCTTCGCATACTTCCGGTTCATTTTCTACTATTAAAATATTACCCTGTTCTTTCAACACACTCACCTCTTGTGTTATTTTATATTACAATTTAGATGGCTTAAAATGTTCATAGCCTTTTAATTCTAAATTAGAAATTCTCTCTTGATTATCAATTAAACTAATCCCGCGCTTGTGGGGAACAATCTCCCCTATAATCGTAACATTAGTACCAAGTTCTCCGCTAATAGCTTTTATAACCTTTTTCTCTTTCCCCTTAGGAACAGTAAAAACTAATTCATAGTCTTCCGCACCGTAAAGACCAAAATATGAAGACGGCTTTCCACCAGTAAGTGACATACGCCTGAGCGCTGAAGAAACAGGTATCTTATTCAACCAGACTTTAGCCCCTACCCTGCTGGCTCCACAGATAAACTTCAGTGACAAAGCCAGACCGTCGCTTGAGTCAATCATAGAGTTAGCCCATTTTCTGGCAGCGATAATTCCAGATTCTCTAACTCTTGGAAAAGGTCTCTGGTGTCTTTTTACCAGATACTTTTCCCACCTATTACCTATTTTTTTTCTGCGCTTTAGTATCGCCAAACCAGCTGTTGAATCACCCAGGGTTCCTGTAACCATAATCCTATCTCCAACCCTGGCCCCTGAACGCTTAAGAATCTTATCCTTACTTATTACACCCCAAGCAGTCAAATTAACCACAAGATTCTTTGGAGAAGTTACTATATCCCCACCTATGAAAAAAACCTTGAATTTTTTAGCTAAATCCAGTGCTCCCTTAATCAAGTTATCCACAGTTTCCACAGGTGTATCAACAGGTAAACCCAGTACAACCAACCCATACCTGGGCAATGCACCCATAGCAGCTATATCACTGAGATTAACTGCCATAGCCTTCCATCCGACATCATAAGGACTGGATGTCTTAAGGTCAAAATGAACACCTTCTACCAGCATATCCGTGGTAGCAACTAACATTTTACCAGCATCAGACCTTATGACAGCAGCATCATCACCAATTCCTACCACTAAAGATGCCAAGGCGCTCTTTGATACATACGCCTTTTCTATCCGCTGTTTTATTCTCTCTATTAAACCAAACTCACCAATATCTGAGATTAATTTTCTGCCTGACAATTTTTACTCCGCCATCTATTCGCTTCCTCTTTTTTAACTCAATCGTTACTTCTTCAAGAATTTCTTCAACCTCAGTATGGCATCATGGAAACGATTATCATGAGTGACCAGAGCCATTCTTACATAAGCATCCCCATAAGTACCAAATCCAATCCCAGGGGCTACTGCTATACCTGTCTTCTGAATAAGTAGCTCAGCAAACTGTAATGAAGGCATATGCTTAAACTTATCCGGTAAAGATGTCCAGAGATACATCGTAGCCTGGGGTTTGGGTACATTCCATCCGATTTTTCTTAATCCCTCAACAAATTTATCCCTTCTTTTCGCATAACAAGTTACAAGTTCTTTTACACAGTCCTGACTACCCGTCAAGGCAGCCACTCCTGCTAATTGAATAGCAGTAAAAACACCATAGTCCAGATAACTTTTAAGTTTTTCTAATGGCTTTAAGATATCACTATTGCCTACAACAAAACCTAAACGCCAACCTGCCATATTATATGTTTTAGAAAAAGAATGAAATTCTACACCTATATCCTTTGCACCCGGCACCTGTAAAAATGAAGGAGCTACATAATCGTCAAAACAAAGCTCAGAGTAAGCATTGTCATGACATACGATAATCTCATACTTCCTGGCAAATTCCACCACTTCCTTGAAAAAAGTCATATCTTTAACTACTGCTGTAGTTGGATTATTAGGATAGTTAAGAAACATAATTTTAGCTCTTTGAGCAACTTTCTGCGGGATTTTAGTTAAATCCGGAAGGTATCCATTTTTCTCTAACAATGGTATATCATAAGCTTCCCCTCCTGCTAAAATGACACCGTTAAAGTGAACAGGATAAGCAGGATTAGGAACAAGAGCTAAATCGCCAGGATTCAGGTAAGCCATACACATATGGGCTATACCTTCCTTTGAACCGACCAGAGCCAATACTTCGTTCTCTGGATTTAAGTCAACATCAAAGCGCTTTTTATACCATTCAGCTACTGATTTTCTGAACTTGGGCATACCCTTTGCCTGGGGATACCTGTGAGTCCTGGGATGATTCTTAAGAGTATCACACAGCCTCTCCACAATATGAGGCGGTGTTGGCAAATCAGGATTTCCCATTCCTAAATCAATAACATCTAATTTTTTACTATATGCATTTTGTTTGAGAACATTGATTGCACCGAATAAATAAGGAGGTAGTTTCATCAGTTTATCAGCAGATTGCATAATTTTCCCTTCCTTTCCTGAAATGCTTTATACTATCATCCTATCATGATAGAGCACATAAATAAGCTTCCTCAGCCATATATGAACTTCTAATATACGGCCCACTCGCTACAAATGAAAAACCCATTTCTTCCGCTATTTTTCTATATCTATCAAATTCCTGCGGTTTCAAATACTCCACCACAGAACAATGACTAAATGACGGTTGTAAATATTGCCCTAACGTCAATATATCACAACCGACACCGCGTAAATCACGCATAACCTGTATTAGTTCGTCCTCACATTCTCCTAATCCTAACATCAAACCACTCTTAGTACAAACAGAATCATCCAATTCCTTAACTACCCTCAAAATGTTAAGTGATCTCATATATGAGGCATCAGGCCTTAGTAAGGAGTACAAGCGGGGTACAGTTTCCAAATTATGATTAAAAACATCAGGTCTGGCTTCTATTACTCTTTTAATGGATGTTAGGCTTCCTTGAAAATCCGGAGTAAGAACTTCCACTTTAGCCTGGTTGAGATTTCTTATATGTTTAATCGTCCTGTAAAAATGGTCTGCTCCATAATCCGGCAAGTCATCTCTGGTTACAGAGGTAACAACTACATATTTCAACCTGAGACTTCCAACAGCCTTTGCCACCCTTTGGGGTTCATTCTCATCCGGTGGTAGTGGAGACCCTCTTTTAACAGCACAGAATTTACAACCACGTGTACAAATATCCCCTAGAATCATAAAAGTGGCCTGGTTATTTCCAAAGCACTCAGAAATATTCGGGCAGCGGGCAGCTTCACAAACAGTATGAAGGTCTAATTTTCTTAAAAATGATTTAATCTCTTTTGTATCCTGCCAGTTAAGCTTTTTCCTTAACCAATCAGGAAATCTTCTTTTACCATTAAGTTTCTGCATGAAAAATAATTATCTCTCTGTTAAATAGGCATTTATAAACTTAAAGATAACCAAACCCACACTCACACATGCTATCCCATAAATCACTTCAAAAAGAGCATACCGCATCCAGTTACCAATAGAAACAAATTCTGAAGATGGGGATAATATAAAAATATCTAAAAATCCTTTAATAATTACTAATACCCCCAAAATAACAAAGATCCAGCCAGCGATTCGGCTTAATCCTTTTATCTCTTCCTTATTCATCTTCCCTCTTCTATAAAAACTCAATTATCAGCACATTTAAAACTTACTGATTTTATATATAGTCTCACCTTTTATATCGCCTGCGGCTTCTTTTATACATTCTGAAAGAGTAGGATGTGCAAATATAGTATTGATTAAATCGGAAACCGTCAGATTATTTCTCATCGCCAGACTTACTGTATTAATTAACTCTGTAGCCTGACGACCAATAATATGAACTCCCAAAATTTTCCCAGTATCTACCTCGCCAACAATCTTTACAAAACCTTCCGCGTCATTTAAGGTCTGTGCTCTACCGTTAGCTCTAAACATAAATTTACCAACTGTAATCTGATGTTTTTTTGCGGCATCTTTTTCTATCATACCCACACTGGCAACTTCAGGAATAGTAAAAATACAACTTGGTACTGAGTTGTAATCTATTCTTGCATCCTTGCCCATAATATTCTCAGCAGCTACGACACCATCCATAGAGGCCTTGTGAGCATACATAGGACCTCTGACGACATCTCCAACAGCATATATATTAGGAACATTGGTTTGTAATTTATCATTTACCAGTATTTTACCTTGTTCGGTCTTAATAGCTATCTTTTCTAGACCTATATTTCTACTGCTTGCTATTCTACCAGTAGCTACAAGTACTTTCTCTGCTGTCATCTGTTCGCCAGTGGAAAGCTTGCCAATCATAATTCTTGTTTTCGTAAACAGTTCCTCTATCTTCACACGCGTGTATATCATAACTCCATTTTTAGTCATTAAGTGGGTGAGTCTTTCTGTAATATCATCATCTTCACCAGGCAATATCTGGGGCATTATTTCCACGAGTGAAACCTTAGTACCCAAAGCATTAAATAAAGAGGCGAACTCACAACCTATAGCTCCTCCTCCAATAATCATTATACTCTTAGGAGGCGACTTGAGATTTAGTATTTCATCACTAGTAATTACCTGGTTGTCAAACCTTATCCATTTTGGACGGGCAGGTTCACTACCGGTAGCAATAATAATATACTTGGCATTTAACTCTTTTTTTTCATCAGAGCCTGTTACCTCTACCGCATTCAGACTCCTCATCCTCGCGTTACCCTTGATTAGTTCTACCTCATTATTCTTAATAAGATATTCTACGCCTTTAACAAGATCGTTTACTATACTATTTTTTCTCTCTATCATCTTAGAAAAATCAAAGGAGACCTCGCCCACATTGATTCCAAACTCCCCGGCTCTTTTAATAGATGACAAAAGAGCCACACTGCTTAATAACGCCTTGGTAGGTATACATCCTCGATTTAAACAGGTGCCTCCGATTCTATCCTTTTCTACTATACAAACCCTGGCTCCTAATTGAGCCAATCTAATAGCCGCACTATATCCGGCTACCCCAGACCCTATCACTACAACATCATAAGCAGTCACAATTCTACTCCTTCGTCGCTCATCCCAGTCGTTTTAATTTGCCCTTAGAAATCGCGGATGCGATTTCAAGGACTGAGTCCCGGAAATGCTTTGCATTTCACGGGGCAAATCGAAGCAACGGGGGTCGCTTCCATTATCCTTTTCCCAACCCAGTAAGAATTACTTAACGGCTTTTTTTAAGGTAGCACTTGCCTTAAAAACAGGAACTCTTCTGACAGGTATCTCAACCGATTCCCCTGTTTTAGGATTTCTTCCTGTACGTGCTTTACGGGTTTTAACCTTAAAAATTCCGAGCCCGGCAAAGTTAAATTGACCTCCGCTTTTTAATGTCTCAGTTACATGGTTAATTATTGAACTGACAACTTTATCAGCGGTAGCCTTATTTATTTTTACATCTACAGCAATTTTTTCTATCAACTCTATTTTATTCATAGCTTTTTACACCTCCTTTCTGAATTTATAAATATTACAATTCCTTTGATTTTATAGCATATTTTAACCGAATAGTCAAGATATATTTTACCTCTATCAGCTTATCTTAGCAATAATCGGAAGTCTCCTTTTATACTGCGAGCTTTTGACTTTCGCGGAGACAATTCTAATAAAATCCTCCTTAAAACCTGAATCTATTAATTCTTTATCACTCAATTTTTTATCTATCATTAAATAAAACAGCTTATCTACTTCTATGTAACTAAAACCTAATTCCTTCTCATCCTCTTGACCTTCCCATAACTCTGCTGTCGGTGGTTTATTAATAATACATTCTGGAATACCTAAGCCTTTAGCTAATTGTCTAACTTGAGTTTTATATAAATCTCCCAAAGGATTAATGGCACAAGCAATATCTCCATGAATTGTTCCATACCCAAGCAATAGCTCACTCTTGTTACTGGTTCCAATTACCAGTCCTTTATATAACGCTGATAAATCATAGAGTATACTCATTCTTTCTCTTGCCATTTTATTACCACGTCTTATATTATCAGCTTCAGGGAAACTCTTAAAGTATTCATCAATCATTGGAGTTATATCGATTTTAACGGAATTAACCCCTAAATTATTCAGCACTAATTGAACATGTTTAAACGATTGACTGGAAGTATTTTTATACGGTAAAATCACAACCCAAACATTCTTTTTACCCAGTGCAAGAGTAGTCAGATATGCTACGACACTTGAATCAAGCCCGCCTGATAAACCTACAACAGCTCTCTTGAATCCTTTATCATTAATTTGCTTTCTGAGGAATTCTACCAATTTTTCTTTTACTGAATTTACATCAATTGATAAATCAATCATTATTCCAACCTTTCTTATAAATATACTATCTTCAAATTATGTTATCATAAAAAAATAAATAGTGCAATAGAATAAATATTTTTTGCCTATCTAAACTATTAAACCTTCCGCAGCTTCCATCTTCCTGCCTTAAACCAAGCAGCAGTCATCAGCCCATTTAAAACCGAAGCTATTACAATAGCCCAGAACACTCCTATTATACCCAGGTTTGTCACCTTTGGGAGAATTATAGCTAAAGGAACCTGTAATCCCCAGAGGGTAATTAAATTTATAAAGACAGGAGATACAGCATCACCTGCTCCCATTAATGCCCTGCTTAATACTAAACCCATAGCAATAAAAATATAAATTGAAGAGGTCATTCTGATGAATCGGCTCCCTATTTTTATAACCTCTATATTTTTAGTAAATATTTGTATTATTGGGGATGAGAAGATAAAGAAAACAGATCCAACTGTTAACATTATCAACACATAGATTCCAGTGGCTGACCATGCACTTTTCTCAGCTCTTTTTGACTTACGAGCTCCTAAATTCTGCCCTACTAACGTTGCAGCCGCATTAGCTAAACTAAACCCGGGCATAAGAACCATCATCTGTAACCTTAAACCTATCCCGTATGCCGCAATAGCATATGTTCCATACTTAGCAACAATCCCCATAAGCACTACCGCCATAAAGCTTCTTAAGCTCATCTGTAAAGACGCGGGGATTCCTACATTTAATATCCTTCGGATTATACTGAAATCTATTTTTAAGTTTTTTATATCAATATATATATGAGAACGCCCTTTTGCCAAAAGATAGAGACCTATAATCGCTCCTATTCCTTGAGCAAGAACCGTAGCTAAAGCAGCTCCCTTTACCCCCATTTCAGGAAAGATAGAGATACCAAATATGAGCAAAGGATCCAATATCATATTAGAAACAGC
>DAOVJB010000019.1 GCA_030673425.1 Elusimicrobiota bacterium
AGTACATCTTCTAGCCTCATTATAAATTCCTCTAATTAATTTTGGTATATCATTAACTGAATTACCATAAATAACACCAGGGGTTTGGTTACCACGCATATCAAAATAAGTCGGCTTTAAACAATGATGACAGATATAAATATACTCCAATTTATGACCACTTAAGACCTCTTTAACATAAAACCCCAAATTTGAAGCCAATGGATTCCCACAGTATCCACAAACAAATTTTTTAGAACCAAGCATAGCTGTATTATTCCAAACTAATTCCATTTTTAGCCTCCTATTTCTTCCTCTTCGCTACAAAATCTGCCAGTTGGTTTAACATCTTTGCTTTTCTGCCAAAAACTTTAAGTTCTTCTTTAGCCTGCTCTATAAGGCCAAAAGCAATTTCTCTTGAACCATTTATACCATAGATACCCGTATACGTGAAGTCCCCAAAAACTCCCTTATCCTGTTTTATATCTAATATATCATCAGTAATCTGAAAAGCCAAGCCTAAATTTTGTCCATAATTCTCTAATGCCTTAACTTTACGCTTAGGCGCTTTTGCTGCCATAGCACCTGCCTTTAAGCAAACCTTAATAAGAGCCCCTGTCTTATGAAGGTGAACATAATTTATAGCTTCCTCTTTTTTCTTATCAGTTTTAGTATGTAAACTTTCCTGTTCAACTAACTCTGCAACCTGTCCTCCGACCATTCCTTCCGTTCCTATGGCTTTGGCTACTTCTGATATAATATTACTTGAATACCCATAATTTGCCATGATCTCAAAAGCCCTGGTTAATAAAGCATCGCCGGCCAGAACAGCTATCGCCTCGTTAAACCTCCTGTGACATGTCAATTTACCACGCCTGTATTCATCATTATCCATAGCGGGCAGGTCATCATGAATTAAAGAATAGTTATGTATCATCTCGATGCTGCAGGCTAAAGGCAATACATCTTTCTGTTCCCCCCCGCAGACGTCATTTGCCATCAGAACCAAAATCGGACGAAGTCTCTTTCCTCCTGAAAAAACCGAATATCTCATAGCCTCATGAATAACTTTCGGATACTGACTTTTCAGAGGAAGACATTTATTAAGGGCCTTATCAATTATCTTTGCTTTCTTACTTAAATATCCTTTTAGCATCAATCATCCTTTTACTGCGCCGGCAAGATATCCTGAGCGCAAGTATTTCTGAAGTATATATGTAACGAAAATCACAGGAATTGTTATTATCGTGGCATAAGAGGCCGTAAGGAACCAGTCCCCCCTGCTTATATAGTAATAGACCTGAAGGGGCATTGTCTTTTCCCTCAAGCATAAATATAAAGCATACGTAAATTCATCCCAGCTCATAAGCCATGAGAAAATCAGAGCCACGGAAATTCCCGGCAGCGCCAGAGGCAAAACCACGTGTTTTAATACACCCAGCCTGCCGCAACCGTCCACCTGGGCTGCATCCTCTAAATCAGAAGGTATTGTCCGGTAAGTTCCTATCAATATCCATGCAGTAACAGGCAAAACTCTGATTAAGTGGGCCATGGTTAATCCAAGGTTGGTATCAAACAATCCCCACTTAATAAAATTGACTGCTATTGGAAGTGCTATCCCAACTTCAGGAAACATCCTTGTAAAAAAGAGGCTCAATATCATCGAATATCTGAGCGTTCTTGAAAGATGCGAAATAACATAGGCACCCGGAATAGATATCAGCAATGCCAGAAGAGCCGTTGTTGTAGCAACAATTATGCTTTTCTTTAATGGCTGCCATAATCTGCCGCTCTTAAATACATCTTTCCAGTGTCTGAATGTAACGTTCCGTATTAAAAAACCAGGCCTTTGGACCATTATATCTTCGGGCGGACTTAAAGAGACCTTAACCATTAAATATACGGGTAATATAACAAGCACTGTAAAGAAAACTAAAAGCAATATTGAAAAGTACTTAAAGACCATATCAGACCTGCTTTTCAATACTGCACCTCCTTTGTCCCGGTCATCTTAAGATAAGCAATAATGGTTAGGAGTATCATAACCATAAGAATGGTAGCACCGGCACTGGAGGTATAAGGATTCGCATAATCATAATATTCAAAATAAGCGTAGGTGGATAAAACCCTGGTATGCCTGCCTACCAAAATCAAAGGCAGGTCAAATATCCTGAATATATCTATTCCCCTTATTACCAAAGCCATGGTAATAGCGGGTTTAAGTAGAGGTAGTGTTATATGCTTAAATCTCTTCCATGCGCCTGCCCCGTCAATCCGGGCAGCCTCATATAATTGCTCAGGTATAGTTTCAAGTCCTGCTAAGAGTATAAGCATAACAAGCGGGGTAACTTTCCACATATCAGCGACAACTATAGTCATCAGGGTTTTAATCCCGCCACCGGCCCAGTCTACAGCATGCTCAACAACCCCAAGCTTAAGAAGAAAGGAATTAAGATACCCACTCGTATCAAATATATACCGCATATTCGTTGCGGCTACTACAGTCGGAACGCCCAAAGGCAGAAGCATTATAGCCCTGAAGATGCCTCTCCCCTTAAAGTTTCTATAAAGAATAAGGGCAACCAACAGACCTATTGTCAATTCTAATGTAATCCCTACCCCCGCAACAAAACAGGTATTAAAAAAAGCTTCCTTGAACTGGAAGTGAGTGAAAATATATTTATAATTTACTAACGTGGGGAAATGAAGAGTAAACTTATCCTGAAAACTCATATATACAGCATATATAACAGGGGCTAAGGTAAACCCCAATATATATATTAATAATGGGGTAATCAATAAAATTTCAAGCCAGCTTTTTTTGAGTTTTCTGAAACTCATTTTTCTCTTCTAATCTTTTTTGTATTTCCCTATCGTCTCCTGCATCTTCCTGCTATATTCATCCAATACCGGCTTTACCTTTTCGCCTTTAATCACGATTCTTGTAAATGCATCATTAAGTAACCCGTCAAACTCACTCCAGTAACTAACATTCTTGCGGAAGATACCGTGTTTTAACGCTTCTGTTACGGATTCAAAATGAGGAACTAACCAGCCTTCTACCTTACCTGATGCATCATCTCTTATTGAAGGCCAGGCTAACTTTGCCATTAATATCTCCTGCACTTCTTTGGAATGCAAAAAAGATATATATTTTAATGCGAGTCTTTTATTGGGAGACCCTTTAGGAATACCTACGACCTCGCCTCCTATAATATGGACTTCTTTCTCAGGCCCTTCCCATCCGCCATAAGTCTTAAGCCACTTTTTATTCCAGTCTTTTACTATTATAGGTACACCAAAAGGCCAGTTTTGCCCTATATACGCCACTTCTTTTGCGATAAATTCATTAGTAGTGTCCCACTTTGCTTTCTTTGAATCCGGATGACAGTAACTCCATAGCTCCTGCAAAAACTCAAATGTTGCAACACAACCTTTATCATTAAAAGAAAATGGATCTCCTCCTGCTGAGGCTATCCATTCATAAAGCTGGGCTGTTGTGGGAGCACCTCCGCTCGCCTTGAACAAAATCCTCCCCATACCTTCTTGGGCATGAAATCTCTTAGCTACTTCAAGAAGCTCATCCCAGTTCTTTGGAGGATTTAATTTATATTTTTCAAATTTAAGAGGATTGTAATAAACAATCTGTACATTGGGACGATACGGCATGAAATATAACTTATTACTAAAAACCCCGGCTTCAACTAATGCGGGGAGAACATTCTCCGGAATCTGCCCTCTGTATCTTGAGAGGTCCTCAACCACGCCCAGATCAACAAGTTCCGCCAGGCGCATATTATCCTGGCAGAATACATCTATTTCTACTCTACCTGCTTTTACCATCCCCTTAAGTACTTTACCTAAATCCGCCGCTTCTACAGTATAGGCATCTACCTTTATACCGTATCTCCTCTGGAACATAGGCCATATATCTTCTTTCATCACCTTCCATTCAGCTTCACTTAAAGCCGTGGTAACAGTGATGACCTGGTCCCTGCCGGCACCCCAGGCTGACAAATAACCTGCTATTAAAAATAAACTTATAAATAGAGGACAGAATATCTTTTTCATCTTACACTCCTGTATAAAAAAGACGTTTCTTGAAAAACTTAAATAAAAACTATTCCTCTCATTCATCCTTCAGTTCAAAAGGTCTTTTTGTAATCTTACCCTCTTTTGTCTTTGTTAAAATCTCTATTTTCTTTTCTGCTTCTTCCAGCTTCTTTGCACAGAGCCTTGATAACTGGATTCCTTCCTCAAATATTTTAAGTGAATTATCAAGAGATACTTCTCCTTCTTCAAGTTGTGTTACTATCTTCTCAAGTTTTCCTAATGCGTCCTCAAATTTTGTTTCTGATTTTTTAGCCATCATTTCACCTCTTGTTTTTCTTCTACAGTAGAGATTATCTCTCCCTTATACAATTTTATCTTTAGCCTGTCTCCTAAAGAAATATTCCCTGTATCCTTTAATATCTTATTTTCGGGCAGTTTATAGGTAACACTGTAACCCCTCCCAAGAATAGCGAGCGGGTTAAGCACGGTTAATTTTTCGGCAAAAAGATTGAACGTGCCTCTTTGGATTTCTATAAAGCGGGTAATTGTTTGGGTTATTCGGTCCGTTAAATTATCCAGCTCCTGCTGGAGTTGGTTTACTAATTCAAAAGGTTTCCTGAAAATTATACTATCTTTCGCTCTTTGAAAGCGGCTTTTATAGCTCTGGAAAATATACCTTAAATTATTCTCGAGCCTGCTCCTGTATGATCGGATGGTATTAACAAGTTCCTGTTTGTTCTGCACTACTAACTCTGCTGCCGCGGAGGGAGTTGCCGCACGCTTATCAGCTACAAAATCACTGATGGTAAAATCTATTTCATGGCCTACCGCGGATATGACAGGCAGACGTGAGTTATATATTGCCCTGGCAACTTCCTCTTCATTAAAAGCACAGAGGTCCTCCAGGGAACCTCCTCCTCTGCCTATAATTAAGACATCAAGTTCAGGGAAATTTTTGTTCATCTCGCCTATTGCTTTAACTATTTCTCCCGGCGCTTCATCACCTTGAACCCTGACAGGATTAATGAGTATCTCAACATTAGCAAATCTCCGGCCGATAACACTTAGTATATCCCTGATAGCAGCCCCTGTCGGAGACGTAATTACTCCTATTTTCTGGGGCAGGAGGGGAATAGGACGTTTACGGTCCTCATCAAACAGCCCCTCTTTTAAGAGTCTCTCCTTAAGCTGTTCAAAGGCTAACTGTAACGCTCCTTTTCCTGCCGGTTCCATTTCGTAAACCGTTACCTGGTATTGACCGCGTTTAAGAAAAATAGTGAGCTTGCCCCTGATGAGTACATTCATCCCGTCTTCAGGTAAAAACCTTAGCTGGCTTGCTATATTCTTATACATAACAGCACTGATTTGTGCTTCCTCATCCTTTAAGCTGAAATACATGGTTCCTGTAGTATGAAACTTAAAGTTAGAAATCTCCCCTTCCAGCCATATATTGGAAAAACTCGCCTCCAGGACATCTTTAACTATCTTATTTATTTCGCTTATCTTATAGACACGCTTTTCGTTAAACATGTTTATATCCATATATTTATTATTTTACTTGTTCTTTATATGCTTTGATTGTATTGGCAAGGAGCATTGTTACTGTCATTGGTCCTACCCCGCCGGGAACAGGTGTAATAAAGGATGCCTTTTGGGATACTGCCTTAAAATCAACATCACCTACAAGCTTTCCCTCAAGCCTATTGGTTCCAACATCAATCACTACCGCCTGATCTTTAATCATATCCCCGGTGATCATATATGCTTTTCCTGCAGCAGCAATAATGATATCAGCTTCCCTGGTAACCGAAGGCAAATCCACTGTCCTTGTATGGCAAATAGTTACCGTAGCATGGTTGTGCATCATGAGGATAGCCATGGGTTTTCCTACCATGTTGCTTCTGCCTACAACTACAGCGCGCTTGCCTTTTAACTCAATTTTTTCTCTTTTGAATAACTCCATTATCCCAAGAGGCGTACAGGGAATAAACTTTGGGATTCCTAACAGCAAATTACCTAAGTTTACAGAATGAAGACCGTCTACATCTTTTCTGACATCAATAGTCTCAATTACAGAGCGGGCGTTGATATGTTCGGGAAGGGGTAATTGCACGAGGATAGCGTGAATCTTGTTATCATTATTCAATTGTCTGATAACATCTTTAAGCTCTTCTTCTTTTATAGCCCCGGAAAGTAAAATCTGTTTCGCATAAATACCTATTTTTTCACAAGCCTTCCTTTTCATCCTGACATATACCTGTGAGGCAGGATTTTCACCTACTAAAATAACGGCTAGACCAGGCGGAAATTTCTTCTTATCAACCAGTTGATGTGTTTCCTCCTGCATTTCCTCCTGCATTGCATCAGCAATCGCTCTACCATTAATTATTCTTGCAGTCATATATCCCTCCTCAGTAAAGGGAATTTTAACGTATTACTTATTCTGTATCCTTTTTATACTTCTCGCCTTACCGCTTGCCTCATCTATATCTATAACTACACCCGCCAGAACAACGTTATCTGTTGCTGGTTCAAACCTGACAGGCATCTGAGTCAGAAAACGCTGAATAGCAATCTCTTTTTTTATACCAATAACGGAATTAAGTGACCCTGTTATGCCGATGTCAGTAATATATGCGGTCCCACCGGGTAATATACGCTCATCAGCCGTAGGTATATGGGTATGGGTTCCTACAACAGCACTTACTCTGCCGTCAAGATACCAACCCATCGCGGTTTTTTCTGAGGTCACCTCTGCATGCATATCCACTATTATAATGTTGGTCTGTTTTTTTAACCCATCAATAATTTTGTCTGCTGTTCTGAAAGGACAATCAATCTGGGCCATATATACGCGCCCGCACAAGTTAATAATCCCGACTTTTAGTCCCTTATCAAACGTGAAGACACCATACCCTTGTCCCGGTACACCAGCAGGATAATTAGCAGGACGGATGAGTCTCTCATCATTAATTATATCTAGTATTTCCTTCCTGTCCCAGACATGATTACCCATAGTGATAATATCAATGCCAGCAGAATAAAGTTGACTGGCGATCTTAGGAGTAATGCCAAATCCGCCGGCGGCATTTTCACCGTTTGCTATACATAAATCGATTTTATGCTCTCCTTTAATCTCCGACAATAACTCTCTTGTGACTCTTCTTCCCGGCTCGCCAAAAATATCAGCAATCATCAGTACCTGCATAAAATTATCTCCTCTAAGTTTATAATACTATTTGCTATTTGCCATACGCCATTTGCTATTTGGCTACTTCTACCGTACGGACTTCCCTTATTACGGTAACTTTGATCTGTCCCGGGTATTCAAGTTCTTTTTCAATCTTCTTGGCTATGTCTCTTGCTAATTGATTTGAAGTAACATCATCAACTGCATCCGCATCAACAATGATTCTAATTTCCCTGCCAGCCTGTATGGCATAACACTTGTCCACACCCCTGAAAGAATCTGCCAGTTTTTCTAAATTCTCCAATCTCTTTATATAATGCTCCAGGGACTCCCTTCTCACACCGGGACGGGAAGCAGATATAGCATCTGCGGCAGCAACCAATACGGATTCAATACAGGTAGCTTCTACATCCTCATGGTGAGCGGAAATAGCATTTATCACCTTCGGGTTTTCATTGTATTTCTTTGCCATATCAGCACCAATCTGTGTATGCGTACCTTCAACGTCGTGGCTTACCGCCTTACCTATATCATGAAGTAAACCTGCCCTCTTGGCAAGCTGAACGTTTACTCCCAGCTCCCCTGCTAATACACCAGCCAAGGCAGCTACCTCTTTAGAATGCTGCAATACATTCTGTCCGTAACTGGTACGGTATTTTAACCTTCCAAGGAGTTTAATGATTTCAGGGTGAATACTGGACACTCCTAATTCAAAAGCTGCCTCATCACCTATAGTTTTTAAATTTTCCTCCATCTCCTTCTGTACTTTATTTACAACTTCTTCAATCCTACCGGGATGAATTCTTCCGTCAGTTATTAACCTCTCAAGGGCAATACGGGCAACTTCTCTTCTTACCCCGTCAAAAGCAGATAAAGTAATGGCCTCCGGCGTATCATCTATAATAAGGTCTACGCCCGTCAGTGTTTCTATCGCCCGGATATTTCTTCCCTCTCGACCAATAATACGTCCTTTCATTTCATCACTTGGCAGAGAAACTGCCGTAACAGTAATCTCAGCAGTATGTTCTGCCGCACAACGCTGAATCGCCATACCAACAATCTCCCTGGCCTTTTTCGTGGCCTGCTCCCGTGTATCCTGTTCAATCTTTTTTATCATTAATGCCCCGTCACGCTTCGCCTCTTCCTCCATTCTGCTCATCAATATCTTTTTCGCTTCTTCACTACTCATATTAGCTAATCTTTCCAGTATCTTTTTCTGCTCTTCGGCGTTCCTAACTAATTTCTGCTCTTCTTCTTTTAATGTTCTATCACGATGATTAATGTTTCTCTCTTTATTATTAACTTCTCTTTCCTTCTTTTCCAGAATATCAACCTTATGGTCTAAATTTTCTTCTTTTTGGATTAATCTTTTTTCAAGCCTCTGCAATTCCTGACGTCTCTCGCGAGTTTCCTTATCAAATTCTACCCGCGCTTTGTGCATCTCTTCTTTAATATCTAATACCCCTTCTTTTCTTTTTGTCTCAGCTTCCCGTTTGGCATCAGATAATATTTTTTTCGCTGTTGATTCTGCTGAGCCCACCTGGAATTTAGCGATGACCATCTTAAGAAAGTAACCAGCGATTAATCCTAAAAGAAGGCCTCCGAATCCTAAAAAAGCTAAATTCTGCATCTATGCCCTCCCTTTTATAATTCTTGTTTCTGTTATTACCTTATCCATCTGAATATCATGACTGTCTACAGGCACTTCTCCTACAATCTGCAATTCAAAGGCTAAGGCAATTGTTGGAATCCTGTCTTTTACATCACAGAGGAATTTATCATAAAACCCCTTGCCGTATCCTATACGATATCCTCTCCCGTCAAAAACCACGCCCGGAACGATTACTAAATCAACCTCACCTGTAGGAATTTCCCTTATAAACTCTTTCTTCGGGCACAGGATACCGTAATCCCCTGTCCTTAATTCATTATCATAATCCTTGATTTCTGAAATATAGATTACATCTTGCTCTTTTTTTACTACAGGCACTGCTATTCTTTTTTTTAGCGCTAATGCTTCACGGAGCATCTCTTCTGTTTCTACTTCGCTCTTAAAAGAGAGATAAAACATTATTGTCTCTGCTTTTCTAAACTCAGATAAACAAAAGAGTTTCTCTTTTATCTTTATACTTTTCTCTTCTATCTCCTGTTGCGTCTGGGTATCTCTTTTTTTTAATATTTCCTGTCGTATAATCTTTTTATCCATCTTTTTCCAATCATTTATTATACAGTTTCTCCAACTGCTCAAGCCACTTCTTTATCTTTAGTTCATATCCTAAAGACTGTGGATGGTAATATTTCCTATGCTCGGGTATATAATCCTGCTTTACATAATGATACGGATAGTCATGAGGATACTTATACCCCACACCATGATCAAATTTCCCTTCACCATCAGCATGACTGTCTTTAAGGTGTTTCGGAACTCCCATAACCTCTTTCGTTTTTATATCTCGAAGAGCTCTTTCAATAGCAAGATAACTCGAGTTGCTCTTTGGAGCACAGGCTATATAAATCGTAGCCTGAGCTAAAGGAATTTTCGCTTCCGGCATACCGATAAACTCGCAAACCTCTAACGCAGCATTTGCTAGAACCAAAGCCTGCGGGTCGGCATTGCCTACGTCTTCAGAAGCACAGATTACTATCCGGCGGGCAATAAACCTCGGATCCTCACCGGCATAGATCATCTTGGCTAACCAGTAAAGAGCCGCGTCAGGGTCACTGCCGCGCATACTCTTGATAAAAGCAGATATCGTGTCATAATGTTCATCCCCCTTTTTATCATAAACTATTGCCTTCTTCTGGATAGACTCCTCAGCTACAAAAAGAGTGAAGTCTATCACTCCTGACGAACCGGATTTCGTGCTGAGAACACCTATCTCCAGGGCATTCAATGCCCGCCTGGCATCACCGTTTGCAACCCTGGCTAAATGTTTTAATGCTTCAGTTTGCATCTTAATCTTAAGATTCCCGAATCCCTTCTGATTGTCTTTAATAGACCTGGTTAAAATAGTCATTATTTCTTCTTCTTTTAAAGGGACCAATTCAAAAACCTGGGAACGGGAAGTAAGAGCGCTGTTAACATAAAAATACGGGTTCTCTGTAGTAATACCGATTAATGTTATCGTTCCTCTTTCTACATCAGGTAACAAAGCATCCTGCTGGCTCCTGTTGAAGTGATGAATCTCATCAATAAGCAGAATTGTCCTTTTTTGATACAGGTTTTTTCTCTGGTATGCAGTTTCTACTACTTTTCTTAAATCCCCGACTCCGCTTGTCACCGCATTTAATGATTCAAAATATGATTCTGTCTTCTGAGCTATTATATTGGCTATGGCGTTCTTGCCGCATCCGGGAGGACCATACAGGATAATTGAAACAACCTTATCTGTTTCAATCAACCGTCTTAATAACTTTCCCTCCCCAAGTATATGCTCCTGCCCCACGAACTCCTCTAATGAGGTAGGACACATACGGTTAGATAAAGGAACACCCATAACCTGTTTCTTCTCTTGCTTTGTAAATAGGTCCATATTATACCCTGCCAATAAAAAATCCCCGCCTTTGCCGTGTGTACCCTCATTTTTGTGCCACTTAAAGTTAAGTGGGTATTCTATTAAACACGTCTCGACGCACTTAACTCGAATTCCCAATTATAAAGTGTCGGCTCAAAAATCTCAGGACATCACTAACAAGGCAGGGATATTCCCAATTGGTTATCTATATTCTTATTGTATCAAATCTAAAACAAACCTTACAATTTGTGCTTCTTGATTGTGTAATTTTTGCGATAATCATATCTATTTCTCAAACCAAATATTATTTATTCTTTTAGAGCTTCCTGAAGCATTTTAACCATCTTGGTGGTTTTCTTGCTAACTTTATCCTCTATATTTTCTCTTTCTGCTTCCTGCTTAAACAATTCATCAGCAATCTGGAAAGCTGCATAAATCGCTACCTTGGTAGAAGACCCAAGAGATGTCATACTATCTACTTCCCGTATTTTATCATCAACATATTGAGCCAATTTTTGAATATATTCTTTATCCCCCTTAAGAGAAAATTCATTGCCAAATATCTTTATTATAACATCTTGTTTCTCGCCGGCCATATAATCCTCATTTGGCTATTTGAAAACTTCAAGATTATTCAATATCTTCTCTATTTTTAATTTTATCATACTTTTTTCTTTTTGCCAAGTATTATTTTGCGATTTTAATTTATCAACTTCTTTAAGAGCAACCTGTAATTCCCTGATACGGTTTAATAACTGCTGTTTCTCTTTTTTTAACTGGCTGATACTGCTTAAGGCTTTTTCTATTTCTTTCTCTAATGCCTGTAAATTACGCATAGCTGTTTATTTATCCCTTATTTCAGCTTTTAACTTCTTATGCAGCTCATCGGTAATCTTCTTATGTAACTTATTGACCTCATCATCCGTTAAAGTAGTCTCATACGATTGATAAACAAGAGAACACGCCAAGCTCTTATACCCTTCTTTAATCTGCTTACCTGTATAGACGTCAAATAGTTTAACGTCCTTTAAGAAAATTTTCCCTGTTCTTCTGACTAAAGAAACAACTTCGGACGAGTTTACTTGAGCAGGAATCACCAGAGCTATGTCTCTTGTTACAGCCGGGTACCTTGATAAGGGGATATAGTATTTATCCAGATTTACATAATTAAGTAAAACTTCAAAATCCATCTCGAAAAGATAAACAGGCTCTGAAAACCCAAAATCAGCACAAAGTGCGGGAGATAACTCTCCGAAGCTCCCCAGGATTTCATTTCCCAGAACAATATCCGCACTCCGTCCGGGATGGTAAAGTTTATCTTTTGCCCTTCTCAAAGTGTAAGAATCGTTTTTCCCTTCTCCTTCATCTTTACATATTCCTATATCCCTTAGCAAAGCTTCCATCACACCGGATAAATAATAGAAATCAGCACGTTTACCATGTTCACCCCAGTAGGGCTTACTATCCTTCCCGCAAACAGCTCCTGTTAATACTTTCTTCTCTTTCGGAAGCACTTCATCTTCGGTGGGTATATATATACAACCTATTTCAAATATCTTGATATTCTCTATATTACGTCTCAGGTTCCGGCTGACATTTTCTAAGATACCGGGGATAAGCGTAGAACGCAATAAACCCATCTCAGCTGAGAGAGGATTTTCTATCGTCAGGTATTTCCTTCGCACATCAGAAGAAGAAAACCCCAATCTGTCAAGAACTTCTTCATTCATAAAGGAGAAATTAATCACCTCAAAAAAACCGCTTTTAAGGAGAACATCCTTTACTAATTTCTCGATCACAGAACTCTTATTGGGAACATAATCCGAAGGCTGCCAGTACGGCTTTGAGGTTTCTATCTTATCATAACCATAAATACGGGCAACCTCTTCTATAAGGTCAATCTCTTCTTTAATGTCGTTCCTGTGTGGAGGAATTGCAATAATGAAACTATCAGACGATTTCGTTTCCGCACACCGACCTGATTTTGACTCAGATACCTGATACCTGATACTAAAGTCAAGTCGCCTTAAAATATCTCCTATCTCTTCAAAAGGTATATCTATACCCAGAATTTTATTTGCCTTATCAGGACGGAATATGACCTCTTTCTGTGAGATCTTTGTCGGATAAATATCAAGAATATCCCTTGCCACCTCACCTCCGCAGTATTGCTTGATTAAAGCCGTCGTTCTTTCCAGCGCAACAACAAGATTATCTACGTTCACACCCCGCTCAAAACGGTAAGATGCCTCTGTAACAAGGTCTAATTTTCTTGCTGATTTTCTTAT
>DAOVJB010000054.1 GCA_030673425.1 Elusimicrobiota bacterium
AAATAGCAATAATACTAAAATTATTTTTGAAACTATTTTGGACATTTTTATTTACCTCCCATTTTTTATTTTATTAACCAATTTTCCAATCAGTGTCCGTATAGATGCTACAAATGGCAAAGATTAGGAACTGACCCTACTTTTAGTTTTGCTGGTTTAGATACAGAGACATCAACAATTCCTGACCCGATGGGTTCTTCAATGGGACGTACGGTCAATGGAGTTGACTCTGTACAAGGAACATTCCAAGATGATTTTGTTTTCATTACAGACTTCTCCTCCTTAGAAGATGGACAACATACAATTCTTGTTCGTGCAACCGACATTGATGGAAACAACTACGACACCGTGCATCCTCTCCAGAGACCAATTCTTAATCCATCCTCTAATTTATCCAAACCTTGTTAGCAGTTTTTCATTAGTCAAATCAGCATATCAACAAAAAAACCGCGTTGCCTTAGTTTTTATCTTTGGCAACCCGGCTTGCCTCTTGGCCCCGTGGCTTTGCGTCCTATCTTTGCAGATAGTTTGCCCTTTTTCGTATTTATATTATTTTATATCGCCTTATATTAAAAGTATAGTATAAAAATGGTTAAATGTCAAGGTTTTTCGTCTATTTATGCTATTTCCTCATCTATAGATCCTTTACTTATTCCATCATCCCATCACCTCCTTTCATACGCTACACCGCCCACAGTCGCCCAGCCATTTTTCCGCCACAGCGGATCTGCCTCTGGCATGACATCGGCTGTGCTTTCTGTGGTCAGTTCCCCTTCGCCCCTGCATTAGTAGAGGAGGATTAGGATCAGACCTATACATTACACATTATTCTACTTATTTTTCTTCACCCTCATGCTTTTTAATTCTTTGATTCTGTCCCTTAAGACCGCTGCTAATTCAAACTCCAGGCTACTTGCAGCATCATACATCTGCTTTTCTAAGTCCTTAATTATCTGGGGAATATTCCCTCCCGGGATATATTTATAGCCTTGCTCCTGTATAAAATTAAAGGCTTTATGCTTAATCTGGTAGCTAATCTCCAAATCCTCCTGTATGGCTTTTTTAATTGTTTTGGGCAGGATATTATGCCTTTTATTATATTCAATCTGTTTTTCCCTTCTGCGTTCCATCTCTTTTATAGCCCTTTTCATTGAACCGGTAATTGTATCTGCATACATAATAATCTGCCCATTTATATTCCTTGCCGCTCTCCCACAAACCTGTATGAGGGATGTTTCAGAACGCAGGAATCCTTCTTTATCCGCATCCAAAACAGCAACCAGCGATACTTCCGGTAAGTCCAGCCCTTCCCTTAAGAGGTTCACGCCAACAAGACAGTCATATTCACCTTTTCTCAATGCTTTCAGGATATCAATTCTATCAAGTGTCTTGACTTCGGAATGCAAATATTGCACTTTTATTTTTTTCTCTAAGAGATAATCAGACAGGTCCTCGGCCATTCTTTTGGTAAGAGTGGTTACCAGCGTTCTCTCTTTATTCTTCACCCTATTGTGAACCTGTAAAATCAAATCATCAATCTGTCCTTTTGTTGGTTTTATGATTACCTCAGGGTCTACCAGCCCTGTAGGACGGATAACCTGTTCCACAACCACACCCTTGGCCTCCTTTAGCTCATAAGGACGAGGGGTAGCTGAGATATATACAACCTGGTTAATTAGACTCTCGAATTCTTTGAATTTCAGCGGACGGTTGTCCAGGGCGCTGGGCAGCCTGAAACCGTAATCAACCAGTGTCTGCTTTCTTGCCCTATCCCCGTTATACATACTGTTCAGCTGCGGAATCGTAACATGAGACTCATCTATAATAATCAGGAAATCCTCTGGAAAATAATCTATGAGGCACTCAGGCCGTTCACCAGGAGGCCTTCGGCTCAAATGACGGGAATAATTCTCAATACCGTGGCAGTAACCCACCTCATTCATCATCTCAAGGTCATAGTTGGTACGCATCTCTAATCTCTGAGCCTCCAATAGCTTCCCCTGGCTTTTTAACTCCTCAAGACGTAAGCTGAGTTCTTCCCTTATAGAAATATTAGCATCATGGAGTTTTGATGAGGTTGTAACAAAATGTGTGGCCGGATAAATATAGGTTTTCTCTTTTTCACTTATCAGTTTACCTGTTAAAGGATTGATTTCAGTAATTCTTTCAATCGAATCCCCAAAAAATTCTATCCTGAGCGCAGTCTCCAGATAAGCAGGAAATATCTCTATTGTATCCCCCCTTACCCTGAATTTACCGCGTACAAACCCTATGTCATTGCGCTCATAATGGATACTTACCAGCTCCTTTAGAATCGAGTCCCTTCCCTTAGAGCTGCCTTTTTCCAGAAGAACCAGTAAACTACCAAAATCATCGCGGGAACCGATATTGTATATGCAGGAAACACTGGCTACCACAACTACATCGCGTCTCTCAATAAGAGAGGTGGTGGTTTTCAGTCTCAAACGGTCCAGTTGTTCATTAATGGAAGCATCTTTTTCTATATAGGTGTCGGACTGAGGAATATATGCTTCAGGCTGGTAGTAATCATAATAACTGACGAAATAATCTACGGCATTAGAAGGAAAGAACTGCTTGAATTCCGAGTAAAGCTGGGCGGCTAAAGTCTTATTATGGGAGATAACCAGGGTAGGCTTATTGATCCTTGCAATCAGGTTAGCAATGCTGTAAGTCTTGCCCGAGCCCGTTACACCCAGTAAAACCTGGTGTTTTGTTCCTCTTAAGATACCTCTGGTTAACTCCTCTATAGCCTGAGGCTGGTCTCCCTTTGGTCTAAATTCAGATACCAAGTTAAATTTACCTGACAATTCCTTCCCCTTCTCATTTATTTAATATTATATTAGCATATCTGGAGTCAAAAAAGCTACATCAATTAATATTAAGCCATTTCCAGCAACACCTGATAAATCCCTTGACAAGATTCAATTTATACGGTAAAATAGTTATGTTCTTCGGAAAGGATTTTTATTAAAACATATCAATTGGGGATAACTAAACCGGAGTAGCACAAATGGAGGCGAAATAAAAAATGGATAAAACAAAAGGGGGGGCATCTCAGAAAGCTGCCAGAATAACTCCTTCACCAAAACAGGATTACTACATCGAATGGGGCGAACCATTACCCGAAAGTTATGGGGATACCAAGATTATCCTTATGCCCAGAGACCCCAGATGGGCCTATGCATACTGGGAAATTACTAATGAAACTAAAGAAAACATAAAGAAAAAATTCGGGAACGATATTTTTCAAAAATCACGTTTCACCCTAAGGGTTTACGACGTAACTGATATTCAGTTTGACGGAAGGAACGCACATAGACATTTTGATTTAGGGATTACTGAAACAGCCGATAACTGGTACATTAATATGGGCGTACCCGAACGCAGCTATTGTGTGGACCTTGGATTATTAACACTAAGCGGAGATTTTATTCCTATCACCCGTTCCAATGTTGTGCACCTGCCCCGTGAGTCTGTTTCTCCTGTGACAGATGAGGCCTGGATGCAGATACGCTCGGAATTTGAAAAGATGATGAAATTAGCAGGTCTTGATAAAACAGGTATCAGCTCCGCTGAGGCAATGAAAATACTTATACAGAGAATAGAGAAAATAGCACCTATTTCCTCAGGCGGCTTGTCCTCAACTACATCCCGGGGTAAGATGAAAAAAGTTAAGAGATTCTGGCTAATGGCTGATACGGAATTGGTTCTTTACGGTGCGACTGAACGGAACACACAACTAACCATACAGGGACAACACGTACCATTAAAGGCAGACGGAACATTCTCTTTGCGATTTGCTCTCCCTGACGGGAAGCAAGAAATTCCTATAGTTGCGGTATCCAAAGACAAAAGTAATACAGAGAAAATCACTATAATTATAAATAAGAAAACAAAATAGAAAACATTATAAAGATAGCACATTACGGATATTATGTAATATCCGTAGTCTGCTATCATATTTTTTGTGACATAAACTAAACGAGGCATTAATCATGGAAAAAGGAAACCTTTGTATAGTACTTCACGCCCATCTTCCTTATGTTCATCATCCGGAATATGATGATTTCCTCGAAGAAGACTGGTTATATGAAGCTATCACAGAAACCTATATCCCCTTAATAGATACTTTTGACAGACTTATTGAGGAAGGTGTTGATTTCCGTATTACTATGTCCCTAACACCTCCGCTCTGTGCTATGCTGAACAGTACTTTACTTCAGCAAAGATATATACGTCATCTTAATAAATTAATCGAACTTGCCCAAAAGGAAGTGGTCCGCACCCGCTGGCAACAGGAACTTAATCAAACCGCCATAATGTACGAATCCAGATTCAAGCAAGCACGCTATATATTTGAGGAAAAATATAAACGGAATTTAATCTCTGCTTTTCGCAAGTTCCAGGATATGGGAAAGCTCGAAATAATCACATGCTGTGCTACTCACGGATTCCTGCCTTTGATGTTACATAAAAAAGCCGTAAAAGCACAAATCAAAATAGCAACTGATGATTATACGGCAAATTTCGGCAGGAAACCCAAAGGAATCTGGCTCAGCGAGTGCGCTTATAACCCGGGGGATGACGAAGAGCTTAAAAAAGAGGGAATAAGATTCTTCTTCACTGATACACACGGTATTCTTTACGGTTCAGTTCAACCTAAATATGCTGTTTTTGAACCGGTATACTGTCCGAGCGGAGTGGCTGCATTCGGTAGAGATGCTGAGAGTTCAAGACAGGTCTGGAGCGCCTTAGAGGGATACCCCGGAGATTTTCGTTACCGTGAGTTCTACAGAGACGCAGGGTATGACCTTGATTACGAATACCTCAGACATTACCTGCACAATGACGGTATCAGGAGAAACATTGGTATAAAATATTACAAAATCACAGGAAACGTTATACTGGGACATAAACAAGCGTATAATCCAAAAGAAGCCCTTGATGCCTCAGCAGAACATGCCGGCAATTTTATGTTCAACCGCCAGCAACAGGCAGAACACCTTTATGAAATAATGGGTCATAAACCGATAATAGTTTGTCCGTATGACGCTGAGCTTTTTGGCCACTGGTGGTTCGAGGGACCTGATTTTCTGTACTTCCTTATAAAGAAAATCTTCTACGATCAGGATGAAATCCGCCTGGTTACACCGTCAGAATACCTGGATGAAAATCCACGTCATCAGGTACTTACTCCCTCTTTGTCCAGCTGGGGAGATAAAGGCTACAATGCATGCTGGCTTAATGGTAAAAATGACTGGATATACCGTCATTTACACAAGGCCTCGGAAAGAATGGAAGAACTGGCCAGAACTTATCCTGAAAACATAAACGGCAATATGAGGCGTGCGTTAAATCAGGCTGCCAGGGAGCTGTTACTTGCGCAAAGCAGTGACTGGGCATTTATAATGACTACCGAAACTACGGTTGCTTACGCCCATAAGAGGACAAAAAACCACCTAAGTAGATTCAATAAATTATACCACGATATAAGGAACAACTGTATTAATGAAGAGTGGTTAGGTGAGATTGAAAGAAGGGACAATATTTTCCCTGCGTTAGACTACAGGGTATACCTCTGATATTTAAGGATTATCGCTCAGTTTTCCTTTTACATAATCATCAAGAGCATTCTTATCTTTATCCTCTATTTTAACAAAAACAATACTCATCCTGTATTTTCCTCCCCCTATAGCTTTTATCGCAACTATTTTCCCAAGAACATCCATAGAAGAGGCAAATTTCTGATCCTCACTTTTATCCAAACGAATCTCTAAATCAAGCACAGTTCCAAATGGAAGGAACATGTGCGTTATTATTGCAACACCTCTAGAGTTAATATTTTTCGTTATGCCTTTTATAACGTTTGCGTTTCTTGTCAACCTTACATTTTTCCCCATAGACTTATCAATAATAAAGTAAGCCGGAACCTCAAATTTAAGCCGCTTGGCTCGACGTGTATCTCCGCTTATAAAAGGTTTTTTCTCCATTCCAATCACCCTAAATTTAATTTACTTTACTTTTCTTAATATATGTCCTAACTTTTTCTTCTTGGTTTTTAAGTACTTCACATTCCTTTCGGTAGGTGATATTTCAAGTGGAATTCTTTTTGTTACTTTCAGCCCGTATCCTTTAAGACCTACTATTTTCGTAGGATTATTAGTCAACAGATGTATAGTTGTAAGTCCCAGATCAACAAGTATCTGCGCACCTATTCCATAATTCCTCAAGTCCGCCTTAAACCCGAGTGCTAAATTCGCTTCCACCGTATCAAGACCTGTATCCTGCAGTTGGTAGGCCTTAAGTTTATTTACAAGACCAATGCCTCTTCCTTCCTGCCTCATATAAAGAAGAACTCCCTGTCCTTTTTTATTAATTAATTTCATAGCTTTATGAAGCTGGTCCCCGCAGTCGCAGCGAACAGAATGGAACACATCTCCTGTAAGACATTCTGAATGTACGCGTACTAAAATATTCTTCTTCCCTGATACATTCCCCTTCACTAAAGCCAGGTGATCTCTTGGATCAAGAAATGATTTATAGATGAATAAGGTGAAATCTCCAAATTTAGTTGGCAGTTCTGTTGCAACTATTTTTTTTACTAACTTTTCTGTTTTCCTTCTGTATTCGATTAAATCAGCAATACTTATAATTTTTAATTTATGCTTTTCGCTGACCTTAAACAATTCCGGAAGATGAGCCATAGTCCCGTCTTCATGCATAATTTCACAAATTACTCCTGCAGGATATAACCCTGCTAATTTAGCCAAATCCACAGCTGCTTCTGTATGTCCTGCCCTGACCAGAACACCTCCCGCACGATAACGCAAGGGAAAAATATGTCCGGGTTTAGCCAGATCCTGCTGTCTTGTGCGCTTATTTATTAAAGTTTTTATAGTAGTCGCCCTGTCATGTGCGGAGATACCTGTTGTGGTTCCTTTCTTTGCATCAACAGATACCGTAAAAGCAGCCTCTTTCAACTCGCCTCCCTTAGTAACCATTGACTCGATTTCCAGTTCATCCAGACGTTCTTTTATAATAGGTAAACAAATAAGGCCCCTTCCATATTTAGCCATAAAATTTATAGCATCAGGGGTGACTTTGTCTGCAGCTATTACCAGGTCGCCTTCATTCTCTCTCTCCTTATCGTCAACCACGACAACCATTTTACCTTTTTTAATATCTCTGATGGCTTCAGGAATAGTGTTTAATCTCATAATTGTCTTGCCTCGTATTAAATAAAACCTTTGTCTTCCAAAAACTTTTTACTAATCTTACTTTCATTTTTACTTTCCAGTATATTTTCAACATATTTACTTAGGATATCAACTTCGACATTCACCGGATCCCCCGTGGTCTTAAAGCTGAAAGTCGTGTTTTTAGACGTATGGATAATCATGGAAACCGTAAATACTGCCGGGAATTGTCTATTCCTCGGTTTATTAGCAAAAACATCAACTACCGTCAGGCTCACACCATCTACCGCCACTGAACCCTTGGCTACAAGATATCTCAGCATATTCCTGGAAACCATAATCTCAAAAATCTGAGAGTGTCTGCGGTCCTTTATGGACTTAATCTGTCCAATTCCGTTTATATGCCCCGTAACGATATGTCCTCCGAATCGGCCTCCAAGTTTAAGAGACCTTTCCAGATTAA
>DAOVJB010000017.1 GCA_030673425.1 Elusimicrobiota bacterium
AATGGGCGTTACCCGGGGGATTTGTTGAATCTGGAGAATCTCCCGAAACTGCCTGCTTGAGAGAGTTAAAAGAAGAAACAGGCCTAAAGGGTAAAGTTAAAGGATTAATAGGCGTTTATATTCAGAAAAGCAGGCATTATGGTTCACTTCTTGTTATCGGGTATGAAGTTAGCGTTTCTAAATATAATTTATCATTAAACAGCGAACTGAGAGATGCGAGATTTTTCAGCAGAAAAGATTTGCCTGTTATACCATTTTTATCCCACAGAAAAATAATAGAAACGGTTTATGGAAAAGACGTAAAATACGATGACTAATTATGATCTACTTGCATTTGGGCCGGTTCCATCAAGGCGTTTGGGACATAGTTTAGGAATAAATAATATTCCTCCAAAAGTTTGTAGTTATTCCTGTGCCTACTGTCAAGTTGGTAGAACTTTAAATATGCAAACTAAAAGAGAGGAGTTTTATAAACCAGAAGAGATATTAAAGAGTATCGAAAGAAAAGTCAAGGACGCAAAAGAAATAGGAGAAGAGATAGATTATTTAACTTTGGTACCAGACGGCGAACCTACTTTGGACATTAACCTCGCCAAAGAAATAAAGTTGCTTAAACCATTAGGAATCAAAATCGCAGTTATTTCAAACGCGTCTCTTATATGGCAGAAGGATGTTCAAGATGACCTCTGCAAAGCTGACTGGGTTTCCTTAAAGATTGATGCTGTTAGCGAAGATATATGGCGCAGGGTTAACAGGCCCCATAAATCTTTACAACTCGATAAGATTTTACAGGGTATAGCAGAATTTTCGCATACTTTTAATGGCAAGATAAACACAGAAACCATGCTTATTCAGAATATTAATGATAATACAGAAGAAATAGAAAGAATCGCTGATTTTATCGGTGGGCTAAAGAACGTAAAAGGTTATATATCTATCCCAACAAGGCCGCCAGCGGAAAAATGGGTCCTTCCGGCTACAGAGCATAGTGTAAATAGAGCATATCAGATTTTTAAGGAGAAATCTATTGATGCAGAATATCTCATTGGCTATGAAGGGAATGCCTTTGCATTTACAGGAAATATAGAGGAGGATTTATTGAGTATAACGTCCGTGCATCCAATGAGAGAAGAAGCTGTAGATGAATTTTTAAGTAAGGCTAATGGAGACTGGACTACTGTAGAAAAATTAATAAATGAGAATAAATTGATAAAGACAGCATACAAAAATAAAAAATTTTATATAAGAAAATTATGAATTTAATTAAAGAGATTTAAAGTGACTAAAGAACAAAAAGGTATCATAAATTCTTTCTATAAAACATTCGGAGCATTCAAGGAATTATTTCCGATGTTACTGGGTGTTATTTTGCTTTTAGGGCTTTTTCGAACCTTTATTTCAAAAAAGATGATTTCTTCTTTATTTACAGGGGAGTTATTGCGAGATACAGTAATCGGTTCGGTAATTGGCAGTGTTGCAGCAGGTAATCCAATCACCAGCTATATAATAGGGGGGGAGCTTTTAAGAGAGAGTGTGAGTTTATTAGCAGTGACAGCTTTTATCGTGGCCTGGGTTACAGTCGGTGTGATTCAGCTCCCTATGGAAATAGCTGCGTTTGGCAAGCGGTTCGCCTTTGTTAGGAATATATTGAGTTTTGTATTATCCATTTTGGTGGCTATGGCTACTGTTACTACATTAATGGTGCTTAAATGAAAACAGACACGAACATAAAGGATAAAAAGGAGAAGAAATATTATAGTTTATATTTTTTAATATTTGTTCTCTTTTTGTATGTTATTCTGTTTGTTTTTAATCCAGAGAGAACACAAAGTTCTCTTGAAGCAAGTGGGAGATTATTTATTCGTATAGTTCCCATAATGGTAGTCGTTTTTCTGTTTATGGGAATTATGAATTATCTGGTAAAACCAAGAGGAATGTTAAAGTATATTGGCAAAGGGTCTGGGATTAGAGGATGGTTTTTGGCTATATCTTTAGGAATACTCAGTCACGGACCTATTTATGTTTGGTATCCTTTACTAAAAGATCTTCGGGCTCAAGGGATGAAAGACAGCTTGATTGCAGCATTTCTATATAACAGGGCTATAAAAATCCCTCTTTTGCCGTTGATGATTTATTATTTTGAATTAACATTTGTATTTGTGGTTTTGGTTTATATGATTATTGCTTCAATTGTGGAAGGGAAAATTATTGATGCGATTGAAGAGCGCTTTCGAAAAATAGGTTCTAAAAAGAGAGTATTCTATTAAAGTCGGGATAAGATTTAAGATAGAGATTTGAAAGATATGATTTCAAAGAGCTTTCCTTAAAAAAGACTTGACAGGATTTTAGGATAGAGGTATACTTATAATGGGAATGGGAATCATTTTCATTAAGGGTTTTAATAAGAAGAAAGAAAGGTAATGTTATGCATGGTCCTCCATGGTGGCACGGGAGATTCAGGGGCTGCGGTTACAGGTTAACCATTCCAAGGGATGCCATATTAAATGTTCTAAGCAAAGCTTCAAAACATCTGAGTGCAGAGGAAATTTATTTTGCTGTTCATAAGATATATCCTGCTATCGGTTTAACCACGGTCTACAGGACCGTGGACCTACTTGCAGGTATGGGGCTGGTTCATAAGTTTGATTTTGGTGACGGGAGAAGCAGGTATGAACTATCCAAGGGACCTGGCAGCATACATCATCATCACCTGGTCTGTAGAGGCTGCGGCAGGGTGATTGATTATACGGATTTTATAGATGAGGAAGCAGAATTATTCAAACAGACAGAAGCTGCTTTATCTAAAAAGTATAATTTTAAGATAAAGAGTCATAGAGTACAGTTTTACGGTTTATGCGAGAAGTGTAAACCAAAAGAAGAAAATAAAGAATAACTAAAAATATATAGGAAAGGAGGTGTTTACTATGCCAGGTGGAGATAGAACTGGTCCGATGGGTTTAGGGCCAATGACAGGCAGGGCTGCTGGGTATTGTGCTGGTTATCCTGTTCCCGGTTATATGAACCCGGCGGTTGGAGGAAGAGGCCGTGGATTCGGCAGAGGCTGGGGACGCGGTAGAGGCAGAGGTTTTGGCAGAGGCTGGGGTTTTGGCAGAGGATTTGGCTGGCAGGGTTATGGATATCCTTATGATATGGATCCATATGCTGGATATCCATATGCTCCTGAAGTCGCTCCTCAGCAGGAAACTGAGATGCTGAAGGAACAGGCAAAAGCTATCAAGGAAGAACTTGGGGCCATAAACCAGCGTATTAAGGAACTTGAAGCTAGTGCTAAGACTGAAAAGAAAAAGTAACCTGAGGGAATCTCGTGTAACGGTCAGGAACAAAGGGAGCACAGGTATCCTGGCCGTTGCACAATATAATCTGAGGAGGTAGCTTTTGAAAATAGCAATTTCAACAGACGGAAATTCAGTATCAGCCCATTTCGGCAGATGTCCGTTGTTTACTATTGTAGAAATTGAAGATAATAAAATAATAAAAAAAGAGACTATTGATAATCCAGGTCATCATCCGGCTTTTTTACCGCAGTTCCTTGGTGATAAGGGTGTTAATGCTATTATTGCGGGAGGAGCAGGACAAAGAGCCCTTGATTTATTTAATGAAAAAGGAATCGAAGTAATAGTCGGAATTTCCGGCACTATAAATGAGGTGATAGATAAAATAGTAGCAGGAACCCTTGAGGGTGGCGAGACTCTTTGTAATCCTGGAGCAGGCAGGGGATATGGATTGGAAAAAACTGAATGTGAGGATAAAAATATGAAGATATGCGTAACAAGTGAGGGTGATAATTTAGATGCAGGTGTTGATCCAAGGTTCGGAAGATGTAAGTATTTTCTGTTTGTAGATACAGACACACTTTCTTTTGAAGCAATTGAAAACAAAAACATAAATGGTACTGGTGGTGTCGGGATTCAGTCAGCTCAGCTTCTATCTGAAAAAGAAATTAAAGTAGTGCTTACAGGTAATGTCGGGCCGAATGCTTTTCAGACACTTAAGGCAGCGGGTATAGATGTAATAACAGGTGTATCAGGAACAGTGAAAGAGGCTGTAGAAAAACACAAAAAAGGCGAATTGAAAACAACGGATAATCCAAACGTAGATTCAAAGTTCGGAACACAAATTTAAGGAGGTACAAAATGGTATTCGGTATAGGAAGAGGCGGTGGAAGAGGGGGTGGAAGAGGCGCAGGCGGTGGAAGAGGAAGAATGGGTGGCAACAGGCCAGGCTCAGGACCTGGTGGATATTGTGTTTGTCCTAATTGTGGTAGGAGAGTTTCCCACCAAATAGGAACTCCCTGTTATAATATAAGCTGTCCTGATTGCGGCGCAAAAATGGGTAAAGAATAAGACTTATGATCATTTCTATTGCAAGCGGTAAAGGCGGTACCGGTAAAACTACGATTGCTGTCAATCTGGCTTTTACTATTCCCAATTGTCAACTGCTCGACTGTGATGTGGAAGAGCCTAATGACCATATATTCATAAAACCGGATATAATAGATAAGATTCCTGTTTTTATACCTGTGCCTGAGGTTGATTTATCAAAATGTGATTTCTGCGGTAAGTGCGCACAGGTTTGTGCGTATAACGCTATTGCTGCGTTAAAAAAGAAAATTCTGGTTTTTCCTGAATTATGTCATGGGTGCGGAGCATGCAGTTATCTTTGTCCAAAAGAAGCAATAAAAGAGGTAAATAAAGAAATAGGCTCTGTAGAGATAGGTGAAAAAGACGGCCTGCAGTTCGTTCACGGCAGGCTTAATATTTCAGAAGCAATGTCTCCGCCTGTTATAAAGGCGGTTAAAAGATATATAAATCCCACAAGAACCGTCATAATAGATGCCCCGCCCGGAACATCCTGTCCTGTTATTGAAGCTGTAAAAGAAAGTGATTTCTGCATTCTTGTTACAGAACCCACTCCTTTTGGTTTATATGACCTTATGCTTGCTGTTGAGGTTTTAAGGAAAATAAACATTCCTTTTGGTGTTGTTATTAACCGCTCTGATATTGGGAATGATAAAACAGATATATATTGCAAGGAAGAAAATATACCTGTACTTATGAAGATTCCGTTTAAGAAAGAGATAGCTAAGATATATTCTAAAGGTGAAATCATTATTGAAGCATTGCCTGAGTATAAGAAAGATTTTAATGGGTTATTTGATAAAATTAAGAGAATGCGGAAGCAAGGATGAAACAGATAGTCGTAATAAGCGGTAAAGGCGGTACGGGTAAGACAGTAATTACAGGAGCCTTTGCTGCTCTGGCTGAGAAGAAAGTTATGGCAGACTGTGATGTTGATGCTGCTGACCTCCATTTGTTGCTTAATCCCAAGATAAAGCAAACCCATGTATTCAAAAGCGGTTTTACAGCTTACATAAATAAAGACCTTTGTACGCAATGCGGAAAGTGTATAAGCCTTTGTCGTTTTAATGCTATAAGTGACGATTATATTATAGATTCTGTTTCCTGCGAAGGATGTGCTTTTTGCAGTTTCATCTGTCCAGAAAAAGCAATAGATATGAAAGAGAATACTTCAGGAGAGTGGTTCGTATCAGATACACGGTTTGGGCCTCTTGTGCATGCAAAATTAGGCATCGCAGAAGAGAATTCAGGAAAACTTGTTGCAACAGTAAGACAAAAAGCACACGAGATGGCAAAAGAGAATAATTATGACTGGGTAATTATAGACGGTTCTCCGGGTATAGGATGTCCTGTTATTGCGTCTTTGTCAGGGACCGATTGTGCAGTCGTTGTAACAGAACCTACACTCTCAGGCATACATGATGCAGATAGAGTCATAAAAGTAGTACAACATTTCAAAGTTCCTGTTAAACTTGTTGTAAATAAATATGATCTTAATGAAGAGATGACAGAAAAAATAGAAAACTACTGCAGAAATAAGAGTATTCCTGTTATAGGTAAAATAAGTTTTGATGAGTCCATAGTAAAAGCAATGGTTGAGGCAAAAACAATAATAGAATATAATGATTCGAAAGCTAAGGAAGATATTATTAATATTTGGAATAATTTACAAAAAGGGATATAATAACCTATGAAATATATTCCGGAATTAACAGAGCAGGAAATAGAAGAGAATAACAAACACTTCAAAGAAAGAATCACCCTTTATAAACATAAAGGGCTTGATTTTTTTAAGGCGCGAAGTTTTATTCTCCAAAAAGCAAAGCCTCTTGAAGGAAATATTTTAGAAATAGGAACAGGTACTGGCCATACAACATTATGCCTGGCAAAAGCAGGGCATAGGTTTGCTTCGGTGGATCCGGATAAAGAGACCCTGAAGATAGCAGCATTAAATGTTGCTTATGAAGGGATGCTCTCTAATGTTGATTTTTACGTGATGGACGGAATGTCCCTTGCTTTTGGTGATAACAGCTTTAATAATATAATTATTGTATGTCTATTCCATCATATAGATGACATAAGCAGGATACTTAAGGAAACAGACAGGGTATTGGTTCCAGGCGGCAAGGTCGTTATTTCTGATTTTGACAGATACGGTATGGAAATTGTAAATACTGTTCACGAAGAAGAAGGTCGTAAACACGAAGATTCAGGGGTTACGGGAAAAGATATTAGAGATTATCTTGATGCTTTAGAGTATAATACCAAAAGTTATGATTATAAAGGGTATTGGATCGTAATAGGTGAAAAGGCAAAGTAAAAATATTTGCAAGTGGTTTCATTGCTGTCCTCTTAAGAGGTTCTATGAAGAGGGTAGGCTTGATAAGAAGTGGGTCGAGGATTACTGCTGGAGCAATAATCCTGATTGCGTGAGGAAGAAGATGGAAGAAAAAGGTCAGTATCATCCTGATAATATGATGCCTGACGGAACAATTGATGAGGATATGGTATGATTACTGAAAATGTGAAAGAACTGTTAAGCGAACTACCGCAAGGAGTGGAGCTTGTTGGGGCAGCAAAAACCAGGACCCCGGATGAGATAAGAGAAGCAGTAGAAGCGGGTATAAAAATAATAGGGGAGAACTATGTGCAGGAGGCTGAAGCGGCGTTTAACCTGATAGGCAATAAAGTCAGGTGGCATTTTATAGGCCACCTGCAGAAGAATAAGGTCACCAAGGCAGTAAAGATATTTGATATGATAGAAACAGTTGATTCTTTGAAGATAGCCCAGGAGATTAATAAAAGGTGTACTCAGGAGAACAAGGTAATGGGAGTTCTGATTGAGATAAACAGCGGCACCGAAGAGCAGAAATTCGGTATATTCCCGGATAAAGCAGAGGATCTGGTTAAACAACTGGCAGGATTAAAGAATATAAAGGTGATGGGGCTTATGACCATGGCGCCGTATTTCGAGAATAGTGAGAAGTGCCGGCCTTATTTTAAAAAAACAAGGGAAATCTTTAAGCAAATTAAGGCAGCTAATATAGAAAATATAGAAATGAAGTATCTTTCCATGGGGATGACCGATTCATATAAGGTGGCTATCAGCGAAGGAGCGAACATGGTGAGAATAGGCACCAGGATATTCGGTCAAAGGGAATATAAAAAATAGCCAAAAAATCGGTTGACATAAGCATTAAATAAAGATAAAATAATATCTCTGGTTGCTATAATGTTTAAAGAGAAGGAGGAAAATAGATGGCAGCTGTTGTAGATAAAGAGAAATGCACAGGATGCGAAGCATGCGTGAGTGTATGTCCTGTAGAAGCAATAACCATAGTAGATGGTAAGGCAGTCATAAGTGATGCATGCGTAGATTGCGGTGTTTGTATAGAACAATGTCTTGTAAAGGCTATCTCATTACCATAAGAAGGGATTTTCTTTATGGCAGAATGTAAAGTCGCCAGGAACAAGGCAAAATGTAACTGCACCTATGAACCATGCAGCAGAAAAGGCGTATGCTGCGAGTGTATACAATATCACTGGCGCATAGGTGAACTTCCTGCTTGTTTTTTTCCTGATGATGTAGAAAGAACATATGACCGTTCTATTGAAAAGTTTATTGAGACCTACCAGAAAAGGAGAGGATAACAGAAGGTAAGATGTCTTCCTGCGCAGAACAAACCCATCAGCATAATCAATCAGTCTCATCACGGATATTGCATGAGCTGAAAAATCATGCCCCTTTTACTATATTCGGAGCAATTACAGGTATTATCCTGATGATACTGTTTAAGAATATACCTTCAAAGTTTGCATATAATATATTTTACATTCTCCATCCATTTCATGTTGTTTTGAGCGCTCTTGTTACCGCCTCCATGTACGAACTCCATAAATGCGGGCGCATAAGAGGCAAATGTAATATATGGATACTGCTTCTGATAGGCTATGTCGGTTCGGTGGGTATTGCCACAATAAGTGATTCATTAATACCATATCTTGCAGAAGCCATGCTTGGTATGCCCAACAGGCAGATACATATAGGCTTTATAGAGAAATGGTGGCTTGTCAACCCGCTTGCAGTAGCGGGAGTCGCCCTGGCATATTTCAGGCCGACAACCAAATTCCCTCACGGAGGCCATGTTTTGTTAAGCACATGGGCATCCCTTTTTCATATTCTAATGGCTATGGTCGGTACCTTGAACTGGTTGATGTATATTGCTGTGTTTATATTTCTATTCTTTGCTGTATGGATTCCCTGCTGTATAAGCGATATAGTATTTCCACTTTTATTTGTAAAACAAAATCATACATAACAAGGAGGTTTCCTGATGGAAACAGATGTAAATGATACCAATTTTAAGGAAGAAGTGTTAGATTCGAAGTTACCGGTGCTGGTAGATTTTTGGGCCCCATGGTGCGGACCATGCTATATAGTCGCACCCAGTGTTGCAGAAATAGCTAAAGATTATGAAGGAAAACTCAAGGTATGTAAGGTAAATGTTGATGAAGCGCAGGAAACCGCTGTCCGGTACGGGATTATGAGTATACCGACACTGGCTATTTTCAAAAATGGCAATATAGTGGACAAAATCATAGGGGCGGTTCCAAAATCTATGCTTGAAGATAAACTAACACCCCATGTTCCTACTGGAGCTTAGAGACTAATATGCCAAATCTAAATAAACACAATAAAAAATTTACCTATAAAGTGCACCTCAGGTGGACGGAACAGAGAAAAGGCATAATTGCTTCTCCTGACAAGCCTGAGATTGAGCTCTCCACCCCTCCTGAGTTTATGGGACATCCCGGAGTATGGACACCGGAGGATTTCTTTGTTGCTGCTGTAATAGGCTGTCTTATGACAACATTCCTTTACCAGGCAGAAAAACATAAGCTTAAATTTTCCAGATTGGATATACCCGGGCAGGGTATACTGGAAAAAGTAGAAAATCAATATATTATATCTAAAATAGAACTTATTCCTCATCTTGTGATTTCATCAACGCTTGATATTGACAATGCAAAAAAGATATTTGAGCTTGCTGAAAGATACTGCGTGATAACCAACTCAATAAAATCCAAAATTTATCTAACACCGGATATAGAAGTAAAAAATAAAGGAGAGTGATTTATATGCCAATAATGGAAATAACGGTTATTCCATTAGGTACTCAAACAGTATCACTGAGCGAATATGTTGCTGATGCGGTAGTAGTATTAAAAAAAGAGAAAGACATAATGTACCACCTTACAGCAATGGGAACCATAATACAGTCGGACTCGATCAGCAAGCTGTTTAAGGTGGCGGAGAAGATGCATAAAGCGGTTCTTAAAAAGAATAAAAGAGTCGTAACAGCAATAAAGATAGATGACAGGAAAGACAAAAGAATAACAGTCAAAGGGAAACTTGATGCGGTAAAAGAACACCTGAACAACAAATTGATAAAAAAGAGAGTATTAAAAAATTACGGAAACTAATATGGCTAATTTTAAGGAAATTGATAATGCACGCAAAATCCTGGGATTGACCCAAACAGCAACATTACAAGAAATAAAAGAAACATACAGGAAACTATCATTAAAATATCATCCTGATAGAACTAAAGGTAAAAAGAAAAAAGAATGCGAAGAGATGTTTAAGAAAATAAATGAAGCTAACCGCATAATTACAGCTTACTGTATCGGGTACAAGTATTCTTTTAAGGAAAAAGATGTTAAAGATAACGTAATAGATCTGGATTTTGAAGAACACATAAAGAGGTTTTATGAAGACTGGCAATAAAACCCCGATATTTGATAAAGCCAGAGCAGAGAAATATGAGAGTTGGTATGAGACAAGAAAAGGCAGGCGTTTTGATAATCTGGAAAAAGAGCTTATGTTCAAGCTTGTTCATCCCAGGTATGATGAAAAACTTCTTGATGTAGGTTGCGGGACAGGGCATCATCTGAAATGGTTGAAGGTTTTCGGGTTAAGGCTGACAGGGGTTGATATATCAGAAGATATGCTTAATGTCGCAAGAAAGTCCCTTGATAAAGACATAGAACTTCGTGTTGCTGATGCCCAAGAGCTGCCCTATGAAGATAACAGTTTCGATATTGTTATAATAGTTACGACCCTTGAGATGGTAGATGCCCCGGAAGCTGCTATAAAAGAAGCTTTGCGTGTATCAAAAAACAGGGTATTTTTAGGTATCTTAAATAAATATTCCGTGCTTTCTGTAAAAAGAAAAATAAAGGGAATATTTATTAATGATCCCTTCTGGAAATACCCTAACTTTTTTAGTATCAAGAAAATTATAAGACTGATTGAAAATATAAATAATAACCTGCTCATATCATGGAAAAGCCTCTACGGCAGGAATCCGTTTAGTTCCTTTATTGGTATTTTAATTAAAAAGGAGAACAAAAATGACCCGCAGTGACGGAAGAAAACCTGATAAGCCACGTCCGTTAAAAATAACAAGGAACTACCTAAAGGATGCAGAAGGCTCCGTTCTTATAGAGGCAGGGGATACGAAGATAATCTGTTCCGCATCAGTTGATGAAAAAGTCCCGCCTTTTCTTAAGGATACAGGTAAGGGCTGGATCACTGCAGAATATTCAATGCTGCCGAGGTCAACACAGACAAGAATACCAAGAGACAGAAAAAGAATGCCGGGCAGGAGCTATGAGATACAGAGACTGATAGGCAGGGCGTTAAGATCATGTATTGATCTTAAAAAATTGGGAGAAAGAAGCATAATCATAGACTGCGACGTGATCCAGGCTGACGGAGGCACAAGGACAACAGCTATTAACGGTGCTTTTATAGCCTTGGCCGATGCACTTATAAAATTAAAAAAAGACAGGATTATAAATAGTTTCCCTATAACAAATTTTGTTGGGGCAATAAGTGTGGGAAAGGTAAAGAATGCACTCCTTCTTGACTTAAACTACTCAGAAGACAGCAGGGCTGATGTAGATATGAATGTAGTTATGAACGATGAAGGAGAATTTATTGAAGTGCAGGGTACAAGCGAAGGGAAGACCTTCACCCGTGATGAGATGGATCAGCTGATGAACCTTGCAGCAAAAGGAATAAAAGAGATAATAAAAATACAGAAGGAGCTATTAGGAAAATAAAGATATGCTTGAAATAGTACTTGCTACAAGAAATAAAGATAAAGTAAAAGAGATTAAGAGAATCTTGACTCACTTAAAAGTCAAGATTTTGTCTATAGGAGACTTCCCGAATATGCCTGGGGTAGAAGAAGACAGGAAGACCTTAAGAGGAAATGCCATTAAAAAGGCAAAAGAGACTGCAAAATATACCAACAAAATCTCCTTAGCTGATGATTCAGGCCTCCAAGTATATGCATTAAACAGAAAACCAGGGGTAACCTCAGCACGTTTTGCAGGTAAAGACTGTAATTATAAAGACAATAATAAGAAATTGTTAAAATTAATGAAAAACAAGAAGAACAGGAAAGCTCTATTTAAATGCGTAATGGCAATTACAGTACCTAAAGGAAAAACAAAGACAGTAACAGGAACAATAATAGGCACTATCTCTACTAAATCAAGAGGGAAACACGGCTTCGGGTATGATCCTGTTTTTATTGTCCCTCAATATAATAAGACCTTTGCTGAGTTGGGTCTTTCTATAAAGAACAAAATCAGCCACAGGGCAAAGGCTTTACAAAAAATCCGAAAAATCCTCCAGGAGATGACTTAATATTGACATATTACTAATTTAGTGATATTATTACTACATATTGCCTTTTTTTATATTTAAATAACAACAACGGGGCGTGGCGCAGTTTGGCTAGCGCGCCTGCTTTGGGAGCAGGAAGTCCCCGGTTCGAATCCGGGCGCCCCGACCAGATTTATATAGAGAGAAGGTTTTTGAATGCCTCCACCAGGTATGACTGGACATTTAGAAGAACTTTTAGAAAAGTTGATTGGGACTATTGAGAGAAACAACCAAGTTACAAATAAATTAGATCAATCTCTAGTGAAATATACAAGATGGCTTGTTGGTTTAACAGTAACTGTAATTGTAATTATGCTTATTCAGATAATTATTATGATATGTAGATGATAATGCGCCTGTAGCTCAGTCGGATAGAGCATCTGCCTTCTAAGCAGAGGGTCGGGGGTTCGAATCCCTCCGGGCGCGCTTTTCAAATAAATCTTTAAAAATCACCTCTTTTTGTGTATAATATATATAAGATGGTGGCTATAGTGTAAGGGCAGCACGAGAGATTGTGGTTCTCTTAGTACGGGTTCAAATCCCGTTAGCCACCCCACTTTTTCGAAAGACTGTATATAAAGATTAATAGCAGGGAGATAGAAAATGGAAAAGAAGTTGGAGTCACTTATAATAGGGGATTTAGAGATAAAAATACCGATTATTCAAGGTGGTATGGGAGTTCAGGTGTCAACGGCTCCTCTGGCAAGCGCGGTTGCAAATTGCGGGGGAGCAGGAACTATAGCTAGTGTAGGTCTCGGGTATGGCACAGAAGAAAATGAAACGAATTTTGTTAAGGCTTCCAGAGAAGGACTCGAGAAAGAAATTCGTCAGGCTAAGGAATTAACCCAGGGAGTTGTGGGTGTAAACATAATGATAGCCTTGAGCAATAATGAGGATTTGGCACGCACTACTGTAAAGGAAAAAGCTGATTTCATTGTTTCAGGAGCAGGTCTGCCTTTGAAGCTTCCTGAATTCGCCGAAGGTAGTTCAATAAAACTGATACCAATTGTTTCATCAGCAAGAGCAGCTGATATTATAATCAGGACATGGAAGAAACGCTACAATCGTTTGCCAGATGCTATTGTTGTTGAGGGGCCGTTGGCAGGTGGACATTTAGGGTTTAGGATGGAGCAGTTAGAATCACATGAAGAGAATAGCCTTGAGAATATAGTAGTAGATGTTTTGGGAATGGTTAAACAATACGAAAATATACCGGTTAT
>DAOVJB010000086.1 GCA_030673425.1 Elusimicrobiota bacterium
CTCTTTGTGATTTAGGGAATTTTGCCCATTTGGAATCACATCAGATTCTCCTTGCCTACAAGCAGAGCTGGAATTTTATTAAATATATAGCAGATACATATGGCGAGGATAAAATAGCACTATTACCTTTTGAGTTTAAGGACCGTTTTGATTCAAACAGCGTTCTTTACAGAATAACTAAAGGAGACCTTTTCAAAGTAAATAAGGAATGGCAGGATTTCTTGAAACAGAAGTATTCTAAGGATGCAGAAGGTAAAAAAGAACCTGGTTTTTACGGTAGGCAACTGACTGAAGATACAAAAGCCAACATCAATGCTACTTTCTCACCAGATGGACAGAAAATCGCTTTTATTTCTGATAGAAATAATTATTATGATATTTTCCTGATGAATAGCGATGGTTCCGGGGTGCGTTCGTTGTTGAAAAACAAACTTATGAGAAAAATTGATGTTATTCATAGTGACGGGCATGCTTTAAGCTGGTCTCCTGACGGAGAAAAAATAGCATTTGTCGCGGAGAAAAGACAGAAGGATTATATTTATATATTTAATTTGAAAAAGAGAAAGCTTAGAAGATTAAAAAACAATCTTGGTAGTGTGTCTTCTCCCTGTTTTTCCCCTGACGGGCAAAAAATCGTTTTCGTAGGAATGAAGGGTGGAATAAATAATCTTTACTTAGTTGATATTAATGGTAAAAATCAGGAGCAGCTGAGTGATGATCTTTTTGATGATAACTATCCAACATTTTCCCCGGATGGGAAGAGTATCTTGTATATCTCAGAAAGAGATCAGCAATTAGATATGTTTGTAATGGATATAGAGACTCATAAAATCACGCAAATTACCAATACTCCTTTTGATGAATTAAGCCCGAATTGGTATGGTAACGGCGAGAAAATCGTTTTTATTTCTGACGCAAACGGGATTTATAATATTTACACTATGAATAATAATGGAGAAGAAATTTTTCAATTAACAGACATAAAAGGCGGTAATTTTACTCCCGGATACTCACCTGATGGAACAAAGCTGCTTTTTGCCTCATATAGGTTTGGGAAAATGGATATATATGTAGCTCAAGAAGATAAACTTTCAGGTGAGAAGACTTTAGCAGTTACTAAAAGAGAAGCCATGACCGAAATCACTACTGAGGGATTAACACAATCCACAACAAGCCATGTTGCTTTAGATAAAATTCATCCTTTATCAGAAGGTGTGCCATATGAATTTAAGGGTTCCACGGATTTATTTTATCCTCTTTTGTTTTTCTCTACCAGTGAAGGATTGTACCTGGCACTTTTCTGGCAGGGAAGTGAGTTATTGGGAAATCATCAAATATCTACCTTAACCGAGTATTATAGCGATGATGACTGGTTAAACCTGCAGTTTTCCTATACATATAGAAAATGGAGGCCTCAGTTCACCTTAGGAACGCAGGTCAAAAAGGACTATTACTATGATGACGACGATTATTTCGTTAAAAGGACTAAATGGGGCAGGCAGTTATATATGACTTACCCGTTTGACCGTTTCAACCGTATAGTGCTTGGGTTGGCGAGTTATGATGTAACAAAGAGAAGCAGGGACATGGATAATTTAGTTACCAGAGAGAGAGAGAATGGCTATAGCATTTCTTTAGTAAGGGATATGACTACCGGAGAAATGTTTGATTTAACCAGGGGAAGACGCACCAATTTTACGATTTACCAGGCTAAGAAGGTTTTAGGAGGCGATTTTGATTATACAAGTTATATGATAGATACGGAGCGTTATGTTACACTGGCAGAGAACCATATACTTGCTATGCGTATGCTGGGTGCTTTCAGTGAGGGACCGGATAAAGATACTTTCCGCTTAGGGGGAAGTGATGCGGTAAGAGGATATCCAAGGGCTGACTACATCAACAGCAAGGTAGCGGTCATTAATACGGAATATCGTTTCTTGATTTTCCCCAAGATTAATTATCATATGTGGTATATAATACCCGATTTTTATTTCAAGAGCCTGCAGGGAATAGTATTTGTAGATACTGGTTTAGGATGGGATAGCAGGGATGAGGTTAAGGCTAAGGATGTGAATTCCCTGAAGACAGGTGTAGGCGTAGGATTGAGATTGAATAGTTTTATTTTAGAGGCATTTCCATTTGTCCTGCGGCTTGATTATGCTAAAAGAACTGATAAATATGATAAAGGTGTAGTTTATTTCACATCGGGTTTCAGCTTCTGATAGGATGGGTGAAATTTAATGTCAGTTCATTATATAATTGATGGATATAATGTTATAAAACAAGTACCCTACCTGACCGAAAAAAAGTTGGAGGAAGCCAGGAATAATTTTATAAGTTTTTTAGAAATTCACAGGCCTCAGGGGAGTCTTAAGAATGAAGTAACCGTGGTTTTTGATGGAAAAAGTCAGGTGTCTTCACCGACAAAGATTAAAAGCATCAAGGTTGTTTTTACAAATAATGAAACTGCTGACGATAGAATTAAAATAATGGTAAAACTGGCTTCAAATAGGAAAAGAATCATGGTGGTTACAGATGATAAAGAGATCAGATTCTTTATTAGAGATTTAGGTGCTAAGCCCGTGTCGGTAAAGAAGTTTCTGTCTAAGGTTAAGGAAAAACCTTTTCGTATACCTTCAGGAGGCAAGGGAAAACTTGAACTAGCGGGTGAAGAGGCTCAGAACATTACTAAGGAATTACAGAAAATCTGGATTAAAAAGTAGAATTTATACTATAGTAATTTTTCTTGACAGTAGTTAAAATAATATGATAAAATTTATGTATAGGATAGATATAAGGGAGGAGTCGATGTATAGAAGCCTACCCGAGAGAAGGAAGTCTATTCGAATAGAATCCTCTATCCCTGTTCACTATAAAGGGGAACAGCAATTTATTATGACTGTGAGCAAGGATATCGGAGAAAACGGGGTAAAGTTTACCACCAACAGATTTATTCCTGTTTTTTCTAAATTAGTAATGGATATTTTTTTATTTCATAATTCCGAGCCTATCAGAATGCTGACAGAAGTAATTTGGATCCGCAAACTTCCACGTCTCGATTTGTATTCTATAGGGACAAGGTTTCTTGAGTTGTCAAAAGAGCACAAAAAACTCATCTCACATTATTTAGAAACTAATGTTGTTGGTATATAAAGAAGAGAATATATGATTGGATATTTTTTAGGGGTCAGAGTTCTGGGAGTTTTATTTTAAGGAATCTGACCCCGTATCTTCAGGGAGCTATGCAGATGCTTTTTTCTGGAATGTTTATTCCGACTTTAAAAGAGAATCCTCAGGAAGCAGAAATTATTAGTCATAGACTTATGCTGCGGGCAGGGATGATAAGAAAATTGGCCGCAGGAATTTATTCTTACCTTCCTTTAGGCTTTAAGGTATTAAAGAAAGTAGAAAATATTATTCGCAGCCAGATGAATTCTGCAGGTGCTCAGGAGCTTTTATTGCCTACACTCCATCCCCGTCATTTATGGGAGGAAACCGGCAGGTGGAATGAATATGGCAAAGAGATGCTGAAGGTTTTAGACAGGCACAAAAGAGAATTCGGCTTAGGGCCGACTCATGAGGAAATTATAACAGACTTAGCAAGAAGAGAGATAAAATCATACAGGCAGTTACCCTTAATTTTATACCAGTTTCAGACTAAATTCAGAGATGAAATTCGCCCGCGTTTCGGAATTATGAGATGCCGGGAATTTTTGATGAAAGATGCCTATAGCTTTGATAAAGATGCAGAAGGATTAGCCAAAAATTATGATAAAATGTATGAAACATATAATAATATCTTTACGCAATGTGGTTTGGAGTTTAAGCTAGTTGAAGCAGACCCGGGTTTAATAGGGGGCTCAGTTTCTCATGAATATATGGTTTTAGCAGATACCGGTGAGGAAGAACTTCTGACTTGCCAGAAGTGTGATTATGCGATAAAAGCCAAAGCCGAGCATAATTTAACCAGTTGTCCTAAATGTAAAGGGAAATTTGCTTCTATTAGAGGGATTGAAGTAGGTCATATTTTTCAGTTAGGGACTAAATACAGTGATTTACTCAAGGCAAACTTCCTTGACGAGAATGGCAAGCAGACACCTTTTGTAATGGGATGTTACGGAATAGGGGTGAGCAGGATTGTGGCCGCTGCAATTGAACAGAGTCATGATGATGACGGCATAATCTGGCAGATGCCCATAGCGCCTTTTGAGGTTTTAATTCTGCCAATTAGCATAGCTGATGATAAGATAATGAAGGTGTCAGGTGAACTGTATAAAAAATTGAAAAAAGAGGGTATAGACGTAGTATTGGACGATAGAGATGAGCAAGCAGGGGTAAAATTCAAGGATACCGACCTGATTGGAATTCCTATCAGGATAACCGTAGGTACCAAGACAATAAAAGAGAATAATGTTGAGATAAAACTGAGAAAAGATAAAAATAGTTTCAAAGAAAAAATATCAGAGACTCCCTGTAAAGTTAAGGAACTTTTGAAAAATATGAAATAATGCTTAAAAATAGAGGATTAAAAAATTTACTTGACAGCTATATATAGTAGTGGTATATTTATAATAGAAGCAATAGGAGCAAATTTTTTCTTTTGAAAGGGGGTGAAAAGTAATGAGGTCTTTGTTAAAGGGAAAGAAAGGTTTTACATTAATTGAACTTATGATAGTTGTTGCCATTATTGGAATATTAGCTGCCATTGCTATACCGAGGTTTGCTCAATTAATCAGAAAATCCAAAGAAGGTGCAACCAAAGGTTCTTTAGGGGCACTAAGAAGTTCTTTATCTATTTATTATGGGGATAATGAAGGGCTATTCCCTGCAACCATGACTATTATAGCTGGTCAGACTACTACTTGTTACATTGATATTATTCCTGATGTAAGGTTGGGTATAAGCTGGACCGGTGAAGATAAGAACACGGAACTAGCCGATGGTACTCCATTGACTGCTATTCTTGCAGGTGATTTAACCGGCGCCACAGGATGGATATATAATGGTAGTCTTGGTGTTGGAATGGTTGAAGTTAATAATGCTGGGAATGATACCAAAGGCAAGGCTTATCTTACTTGGTAGTTTTTTCTTAAAATAACTGTAGTCAATTTTTACAAAAACAGGTCAGATGATATTAAAAATGTCTAGCTGGCCTGTTTTTTTTATTGACTTTTTTTATCCATGGGCGTATTATAAATCTCGAAGAAGTTGGTATTATTTAAGTAAGATATTCTTAATTAATCTGTTTTAAGGGGTAAACAGTTGCCTGAAGAGGAGAAACGAAGGATTACTTTAGTTGAGATTCTTATCGGGGTAATAATAATCTTCCTTTTGAGCATAATAGTACCTGGTTTTTTTAATTTACAGGCCAGGATAAAACGGGCTACGACAAAAGGTCATCTGGGGGTATTAAGACGATCATTAGAATATTATTACCACAAGAATGACTCAACTTATCCTGAGACGCTGGATGAACTAGTACCCGAATATATAGGAAAGATTCCTAAAGTTAATATAGGATCTTTTTTTCGTTATAAGTCTACTAGGGAGATAACAAACCATTTTTCGGATTCAGGAAAGTGGTATTATAATAGAACCACTGGTGAAATATGTATAGATGCTTCTTATGAAGATGAGAATGGAATTAGTATTGATGAGTGGTAGACCCCGTTAGATGTGTAACTATCTAATGGGGTGAAAGAAGAGGTGATTTATGAAAAAGAGGAGACATTATATGGTTGATAAACGTTTCCAGATTAGATTTATAGGAGTAGTAGTTTTTTCAATGTTTCTTTTCTTGTTGATGGTAGGATGGACTGTTTATAGTAATATTTGGGCGGTATTGCTCAGGGATACCCAGAATCCTTATTTCC
>DAOVJB010000087.1 GCA_030673425.1 Elusimicrobiota bacterium
GTTTTTTAATCTTCTAAGCTTTCTCTTTTTCAAATTAAATATATAAATATAATCCTTCTGTCTTTTCTCCGCGACAAATGCTATTTTTTCTCCGTCAGGAGACCAGCTTAAAGCATGCCCGTCACTATGAATAACATCGATTTTTCTCATAAGTTTGTTTTTCAACAACGAACGGACCCCTGAACCATCGCTATTCATCATAAAAATATCATAACAATTATTTCTATCAGAAATAAAGACTATCTTTTCTCCATCCGGAGAGAAAGCAGGATTCCTATTGCCTTTTTTATTCTTAGTTAGTTGCTTACCATAAAAACCAGGCTCTTTTTTACCTTCTGTATCCTTAGAATACTTCTGTTTTAAGAAATCATGCCATTCCTTATTTACTCTAAAAAGGTCTTTTTTGGTTATCCTGTAAAGAACACTATTTGAATCAAAACGGTCCTTAAACTCAAAAGGTAATAGTGCTATTTTATCCTCGCCGTATGTATCTGCTATATATTTAATAAAACTCCAGCTTTGTTTATAGGCAAGGAGAATCTGATGTGATTCTAAATGGGCAAAATTCCCTAAATCACTAAGAGAAATAAGCTGATCGGAAATAGCGGCGTCACGGACTAACATATCGGCATATGTATCCCATGAGTCCGTTTCGTATTCAGCTATTCCCTCCATAAACCAGTAAGGATAAAATACGGATTTTAGTAATCTAACCGACTTCCAGAATCCACCATAAAATATTTCAAAAGTAACAATATGAGTATATTCATGCCTGATCAGATATTCCAAGTCTCTATCTGAACCTGTAAGTGGAATCACAAAACGATTCTTAAACGCTTCAGCAAAACCTCCGACTCCTTCCCCAACACCATCCGATATATTAGTCTGTTCAAAATCATTATGCGTGGCATAAATAAAAAACGGTGTTTTTTCCAAAGGTTCGTAATCCAAATCTTCGGTTACCTTATGGTAAGTTTCCTCTAATATTTGACTGATCCTGGGAATTAACTCTTCTATTTCGGGATAATAATAAATCTCAAAGTGAGGCGTTTCGGCAACATGCCATTCAGCTCTTTTAGTTCTGACTTTATTTCTGCCAAAAGGCGGGGGTATGGTAGGAACAGCACAACCACTGATACAAACCAGTAAAATAAGAATGGTAGTTTTAACTATAAAGTCCTTTACGGAAGTATTTTTCATTTACACGCCATCCTTGTTTTCTTCTTCAAATGATGAAAATAACTCATGTAATTGATCACCTGCTATTTCTCCCAGGGTTATTTTCTTGTTATCTTGATTTATATATTTTCTTACAGATTTTTCTTCCTGTTCTTGTTCATATTTTTTTATACTTAGATCAACCCTCTTTTTCTCTAAATCGATATCAATAATCTTAGAAATTATTTCCTCTCCCACTTTTAATACGCTAGATGCGTCAGAAACCCTCTGTATGGAAACCTGGGAGATGTGGATTAATCCTTCTATCCCTTTTTCTAATTCTACGAAAGCCCCGAAATCAGTTAATCTTAAGACCTTAACTTTCACGGAATTTCCCACTTTATATTTTAGATAAGGATTTTGGTCTATTTGTTTTATACCTAAAGATATTTTTTCATCTTCCGTGTTTACACTTAAAATTACCACTTCTATTTTATCCCCTATTTTTAACACTTCCTTGGGATGTTTTATCTTCTTCGTCCAACTTATATCAGAAACATGCACCAACCCCTCTATTCCCTCTTCCAACGTCACAAAAGTTCCGAAAGGAGTGGTCCTTTTAACCCTACCTATAATTTTTGTTCCAACAGGATATTTATCCTTGACTTCTTCCCATGGATTAGGCTGAAGATGTTTTAACCCCAAAGAAATTCTTTGTTTTTTTGCGTCTATATCCAATACCCGGGCTTCAACTATATCTCCTATAGATACAATTTTAGAGGGATGTTTTACATATTCTGTCCAGGACATCTCAGAAATATGAATTAAACCCTCTACCCCTTCTTCCAATTGTACAAATGCTCCAAATTTTGTCAGATTACTTACTTTGCCTTTAACAACAGAACCAATAGGATATTCAGTCTCAATATGAGTCCAGGGATGGGGAGTTAACTGTTTTAATCCCAAAGAGATCTTTTCTTTCTCTTTATCAAAACTTAATATTTTTAGCTCCAACTCTTCTCCAACTTTTAGGACATCTTCTACTCCCTTAATATGCCCCCAGGAAATATCACCTATGTGTAATAAACCCTCTATGCCTCCCAGATCAATAAAAGCTCCGAACTTAGCTATACTTTTAACCACACCATTACACAGACCATCTTCTTGGAGGTTTTTCATAAGTTCCTCTTTTTTCTTCTTCTTTTCTTCATCTAAAAGCAGCCTATGTGAGACAACAATGTTGCCATTCCTGGGATTAAATTCCGTTATTCTAACCTTGAATATCTTCCCTATCAGTTCATCCGCATCTTTTACTCGGCCGGTATATGCCTGGGAAGCAGGCATAAAAGCTTCCTCTCCTATATCTACTAAAAAACCACCTTTTATTTTCTTCATCACTTCTGCTTCTATGGATAGTTTTTCATTAAATATTTCTTCTATTTTTTCTCTTGCCCTCGTTTCCACTGCATCCTGGAAGGATATAACAGGATGACCGGATTTACCTTCTTTACGACGCAGGCATACTTCTATTTCTTCCCCCACATTAATATCTATTTTCCCTTTTTTTGTAAACTCACCTAAAGGAATGATCCCCTCAGACTTAATACCGATATCAACAAGTACGGAATCATTTGTTATCTCAACGATTCTTCCTTTTATGACTGTTCCTTCCTGTAAATCCTTAACGGATTCATTAAAAACATTCATCATGCTTAATTGATCTTTATTTTGAGGCATTTGTTCACTAGACATACTTTTCTCCTTTATCTTTCTAAAACTTTTTTCACATTTTAGATAGTTTATCAACTATCTCTTTGACTATCCAATCCGGCGTGGATGCACCAGCGGTTATCCCTATTTTATTTTTATCCTTAAGTAAAGTAAGGTCAAAATCTTTGAGTCTTTCTATATGATAACTGAAGGGGTTCTGTTTTTTGCAAACCTCGGCCAAACGGGTTGTATTAGCACTATTATATCCACCGACAATCAGCATTAAGTCTACTTTTCCGGCAAGAAGTCTCGCAGACTTCTGCCTCTCTATCGTAGCTTCACAAATGGTATTGTAAACTCTTAATTCCTTTGTTTTATTTACAAGGAGAGAAACAATAACCCTGAAATTATCGATGAGCTGAGTGGTTTGCGTAACCACTCCGATTTTACCAGAAACAGGAACCTTATCCAGATCTTTAACACTTGATACCACAATCCCTCGCCCGGAAGAAAAACCTAACAAACTCAGAACTTCAGGATGTGAGCTATCACCAACAATCACAACTCTGTAACTCTGTTTTGTCAATTGCTGAACCAATTTTTGGGCTTTTTTTACAAAAGGACATGTAGCGTCAATAATCTTAAATTTTTTACGCTTAGCATCCTGTAAAATCTGAGGAGATATCCCATGTGAACAGATAATTAATATCCCTTTTTGTATATTAGCTAATTTTGATATAACCTTAATTCTTTGTTCTTCTAAGTTCTTGACAACTTGAGGATTATGAATTAACGGACCAAGCGTATAAACAGGTGTTTTTATATCTTTTTTCTTTCTACCGACAGACTTACTGGCTGAAAGAGCCAGTTTAAGACTTCTTTCTACACCGAAACAAAATCCTGATTTTTCTGCAACTATAACTTTCAAACTTATTATCTCCGTTAAATCTAAACATTAACCACAAGATTTTCCGCCAGAGGCGGACCTGCCTTTGGCATGGCACAGATTATCACAAGATTTTTTCTCGTGTAATCTCGCGGTTTCATTTTTTTAATTTTTCTATTTCTTCCATAATTTTTTCACTAATTAATTTATACGTCTGCTTATTCTTTTCTTTTATAAAATAATCCCCTAATGGAATCGGCCTGCCGAATCTAACGCTAACAGGGACTATTTTTATCATTTTTGAGCTTCGAGACCAAGCACTATATGAGCCTGTAATCAAGACAGGAACCACCGGTACTTTCATCTTGTAAGCAATCATCCCAACACCTGCATGAGGTTCCTGCAAGGAACCATCCCAACTCCTTGTTCCCTCCGGAAATAAGAGAAGCACTTTTTCACTGCTAAGGAGATTAAAAACAGTCCTAAGACCTGCGGTATCAAAAACACCCCGTTTTATAGGAAAAGCATGCGTCTTCCTGATTAACCAGCCAAACCCCCATATCTTAAACAGACTCTCCCTTGCCAGAAAATATACGTCTCTTTTTAACGCAACACCTATTAAGGGCGGGTCCAGGAAACTGGCATGATTAGCTGCAATAATAACAGGTCCACTCCGGGGAATGTTTTCGTGTCCTGTCACCTTTAAGTGAAACAACAGTTTGAATAAACAGATTAAAATAAAACGACAAAAGCGATATAGCATATTTTATTATCTTCTATTTTTCTATCTCTTTTAATATTTTTTGGGTTACCTCATTAATAGATAATCCTGTTGTATCTATCACTATAGCATCTTCTGCTATCCTTAAAGGATTAGTATCCCTGGTTTTATCTTTCTCATCACGAATACGGATTGATTTTTCTAATTTAGATAAATCAACCTTCTTGCCGCTGTCTGATAATTCCTTGAATCTTCGCCTGGTTCTTTCCTCAATAGAAGCATCTATATAAAATTTACTGTCAGCATGGGGAAAAATCGCCGTCCCTATATCTCTTCCTTCCATTACAATACCGCCATCTTTACCTAATTTCCGCTGGATTTCTAATAAATACCTTCTTATTTCCGGAACAGCCGCTATAGTATTGATATTCTTATTAATCTCCGGGGTTCTTAATTTATCACTTACATTTTCGCCATCAAGAAGAACTATAAACTTTCCGTCTACCTGCTTCAGGTCTATTCTTGTTGCCTTCACAACTTTTAACAATTCAGCTTTATTATCTAAATCAATCTTCTCCTTAATGACCTTACGTGTAAGCGCTCTATACATACTCCCACTGTCAATATGCAAATAACCTAATGCCTTGGCTACTTTTTTGGCTATAGTTGTCTTGCCTGACCCTGCCGGACCATCAATAGCAATAATCAATTTTTCTTTACTCACTAATATATCCTGTTAACCTGTGATTTTCTCTAATATCTGTATAAACTGCGGAAAAGAAGTATTGATACACTCTGTATCTTTAATTTTAGTTGCACCATCAGCAATAAGACCGGCAATAGCTAAAGACATAGCCATTCTATGGTCACCAAAACTATTAACCTCGGTACCTTTTAGTTTTGTTTCACCATATATTATCATCCCATCTTCTTTTTCCTCTATTGTGGCACCTAAAAGAGCTAATTGTGAACTTATTGCTTTTATTCTGTCTGTCTCTTTTACCCTTAACTCTCTTGCTCCGCTAATCTCTGTTACACCTTCCGCCTGGGTAGCCGCTACAGCAAGAGCAGGCAACTCATCAATCAGAGAAGGGATTAATTCCCCCGTAATCTTCACCCCTTTAAGATTACTCGATTTAACTATTATATCTCCTACAGGTTCATTACATCGTAGCCTTTCATTTTCTATTATAATGTCAGCACCCATAGAGTCTAAAACCTTCAATGCCCCGGTGCGCGTAGGATTAAGCCCCACGTCTTTTATCAGAAGTTCTGAATCTTTTAATAAAAGAGCTTCTATAATAAAAAAAGCGGCCGAGGAAATATCCCCTGGCACATTAATGGATTTAGCATTTAGATTTGTTGCCCCTTTAATAGTCACAGTTAAACCATCAACTCTTA
>DAOVJB010000189.1 GCA_030673425.1 Elusimicrobiota bacterium
AAGGCATTTTTGGCATTCATAGGTTAAATATATAGCTAATTATGGGGAGGAAATGGGAAATTGAATTTTCCTTTAAAAATGGCTTTATTACACTTATATTATCCTTTTTTACATATTGCGGCCTGATTATTATTATGTATAAACTTTGTTCAATTTTACTATAAGGCACACTATCTCTTAACTTATTTATAATAAATAGGTTATATTAGTTGTTTTAGGGAAATATTGGTATTTTTTATGTTAACGTACAGATAGATTCTATTAGAATACCATTCCTGCAATCATTATACTTACATCAACCTTTCCCTGTATATTCTCTATTCATAATTCTTATATTTCTGATTTTATATCTAATATCTATAACTCTATAATGCACATTACCATTTATTCTATTTATAAATAGCCTATATTTAATAATCCTTACTAATATATATATATATATATATAATACCAACGGAGGGGGGATTCTGACTTTTTGATCTTTTCCCTTTTTTAGGTGGAATTTCCCTGTTCATGCTAAATGATAGCAAAATGCTTGCAAAATGCATGCATTTATGATATGATGAGGTCAAATCAATCAAAGGAGGTCAAAGAATGAAATTATCAAAGGAAGACATTAAAAGGCTCAAGAGTGCTGACCGGATATGTTTTGACTTCTACAGGAAAGACGATGAGGAAATTCATCAGATCAGAGCTATCAAGGAATTAAGGGATGAATGGAATAGTGAAAAAACTGTTGAAATCCCGGCTGAAGGTTATTTTACAGGAACATATCAAGCAGAGGTGGAGAGGGCCTTTTATATGAACCACTCTCCCCAGGTAGACCGAGGTTGGAAAACTATTACTGAATTATTAAAGCCCGGTGATGAAATTCTTTTACAATGGTGTAAGGGATATGGTGACTGTGATCTACTCAGAAATTCTCCTGTACCTGTAACAATAGACCATTTATATCTTGAGATATGGCGTGAAAACTCAAAGGAACAGAGGAAGATAAAACATACTTTCTTCCTGGCATATCAGACCTCAAAACTTGATCGGCTCGTTGCAATGATTAAACCTCTCTGATGAGTCCTGAAAGGATGAAACCGGCTGCGACCGGTCAGAGGTGAATGAAATGAGAGAACAAACTGAAATAATTACTCAAGAGTGCGAGGGTTGCCGTAAATGGATAAATCAGATGGAGTTAGTCTGGGACCTGGAGGAAGATAGGTTAGTCTGCAAAAACTGTTTTAAAAATAAATCAAAGGAGGTTTGAATCATGGAAAATTATGAAGAAAGAAAACAAGAAAGGATTGAGCGTTACAAAGAAAGAGCAGAAAAAGCAAGGAAAGAATCTGAAGGTCTATGGGAAGAAGCTCGGAAAATGGGTTCTGTCATTCCTTTTGGTCAGCCAATCCTGGTTGGTCATTATTCAGAGAAGAGCGATAGGAATTTCCGGAATCGCATCGAAAGGAAGAGGGAAAAGAGCATTGAAGAAACAAAGAAGGCGGATTATTGGGAAAGGAGAGCAAAATCAGCAGAAAAGAATAAATCAATCAGCTCAGATGATCCAGAGGCAACAAGAAAGCTAAAGGTTAAGATAGAACAAGCTGAAAAACTACAGGAAGCCATGAAAGAAGCCAATCAGATAATAAGAAAGAAAATAACAGATGAAGAAAAGGTTAGGTTACTCGTTGACCGTTTCAAGTGGATGGATGAATCGAGAGCCTGGAAACTATTGCAACCTGATTTCTGTAATAGGGTAGGTTTTGCTGATTACCAGCTCTCAAATAACGGCGCAAACATTAGACGAATGAAACAGAGATTGACAGAGCTAGAAAACCAAGCAGGCCAAGAGACAACAGAAAAAGAACACAAGGGATTTACGGTTGTAGAGAATGCAGAAGAAAATAGAATCCAGATAATTTTTCCTGACAAACCCAATGAAGAGATAAGAAAGATCCTCAAATTTCAGGGCTTCCGTTGGAGTCCCCGGAATATGGCATGGCAAAGACATCTTAACAATGCTGGACGGTTTGCTGCTGAGTATGTTGTGTCAAAATTAGAGGCCTTATAATTCCCTCCTAGCTCTGTCTTACACAGGGTCAGGGATGGAGTTATAAACTCTGATATTAAATTTTGGAATATTGAATATGATAACAACTCCAGGATGAGTCGTCTTAATAACCTATAAAAATGGGAAAACAAGAACAATATAGGTTGGGTGAAGAAAAGATTTAGAGTATAATTTAGAAAAAAAATTACACTATATATAGTAATTTTAAGAATTGACTAAGGAGGCTTAACTTGGCAAAACAAAAGAAACAAACTCCAAAGAATGACATACAAGTCAGGTTGCCGGTTGGCAGCGACTATAAGGACCAGCTTTTAAAGATAGCAAAGGAAAACCATCTCAGCATGAATACATTAATAGTGAAAGTGATCGAGTGGTTCCTCCAGGAGAGAGAGAAAGGCAAGGAATTTGCCATTAAGCTGAAATAAAACTTTCACTACATACATGAGCTCTTTAACCGTAGATAGATTTCAGAAGAGGAATTACAGATTGATCAAACAATAAGGTGTAGCCAGAAAGAAGCTGATTAAGAGAGAAAAAGAAGAGGATTTTTAAGAAATAGCTACTTAATCTAGCGGATAGTAACCAAATTTTTTCTTATATTCTTCTGGAGTTATATCCCGTCCTTGGTGTTTTTTTCGCAGACTATTTTTTTAATTTCTTTTATATGGTCTTCCATTTTTTTGAGAGCTTTAATTTCAATATTTCTTACCATTGTATGACTTATTTCTAGCAATCT
>DAOVJB010000032.1 GCA_030673425.1 Elusimicrobiota bacterium
AAAGCTCAACCCATAAATCTGTTTTATCGGCTTTTATAACCTGCATCTCACCTTTAGAAATAGTTTTTCCATCCAGGGTCTTTTTCAATATTAACTGGGCTAATCCCATATATGTAGGAGAAATTATCTCAGTAAATTTCTTCCCTATTAATTCCTCTTTCCTGTATCCTGTAAAATTTACCAACGCGTTATTTATTTCTTGGATATTACCTTCCAGGTCAAGTGTAAATACAGCATGACTGATTGAATTAAATATCTGGGTATATCTCTCTTCAGGACCACTCATATTATTTTACCTCCCATTTTGCTAAAAGCTCATCTGCTTTTTGAGCTGCTTCATCTATATCCTTTTTTACTAACCAAAAATCAAATTGTTTTTTCTGTATTCTTTCCCATATTTTTGAAAAACAATCTATTAAAAGTAGTTCTATCTCCCCCCACGCAGGTACGTTAGGAAATGCCCGGCCAAATCTCCATGATTCTTTAAGAACTCTGCTTTTAACCTCGTCAGTTATAAACATAGCATCAAAAGATTCCAAGAGACTGGGAAGCATATTTATAGTCTTTGGATAGCTATTTTGAGAATCAAATGAAACGAAAAATTTAATTAAATTCCATGCCTGCTGAGGCTGGGTACAAAAACTGGTTATTGCTAAATTACTGCCACCACAGAAGACAAACCGACCGGCTGGCCCAGCCGGAAATAAACTAGCCTTACAATACCCGCCAACCTCCGGGCTAAACGAAGCAGAGTTGGGGTCAAGAAGACCTGGCATACAATGCGCTCCTGAAAAAGCCATAACATAATCGCCTTTAACACAGAAGCTATAAGCCACATCTTCGGTACTTTGTTTTAATGATTCCGGAGATATATATCCCTTACTATTTAATCCTAAAAAGAATTCTATGCCTTTCAAAGCTGCTTCACTATTAAAAACAGCTTTTTTGCCGTCTTGAGAAATAAAATCTCCGCCTGCACCCCATATCCACGGGGCTATATTATGAACTAAAAGAGTCTCTTTTTGTCCGGAAACCCCTAAAGCAGCTAATTCCCCACCTCTACTTTTTACCCCTTGAACCCGGCGGCATGCTTCTAAAAACGTATCCCAAATATCTAAATCCATAGGGGTTAACCCTACTTGGGCAAATATATCATCACGATAATATAAAGTCCGTATATCTACAAACCAGGGTAATGAACTCATCCTCTTAGTCTCTCCAAAAGCAGACTCTTTCTTGTTAACCTCGGGGAAACAACAATTGGTCCAAGCAGCTGGTACAAAACTCTCTCCTCCGCCTATAGTTTCAACAAAATCTGTGATGTCTTTCAGGATACCCAGATAGGCAAAAGACGCATTCCAGGTACTACCTATTTGTATTATATCAGGCCCTTCTTTCTTATCTTTTAAGGCGACAATCTTATCCCATGCTTCGACCCATGAAATTTCTTCCAGTCTAACCTCAATTCCTGCAAATTCTTCCTGAAAAGCTGCTATCTGACGAGATACAAGCCGCTTAGTTTGAACAGTAACAGGTAAAATCCACATATTTAGGGTGGTCATCTATTTTCCCTCCCGTTGAATTTAAGTCTATATTAATTTTATCCCTCTTTTGCCAGCAGATTATCCGCTTCATCTGCAGCATCATCTAAATCCGCTTTTACCAGGCTGAAGTCATAATTCCCCTTCTGAATCCTCCCAAAAATCTTGCCAAAATGTGCTATTAGTAATGATTCTATCTCGCCCCATGCAGCCACGTTAGGAAATGCCCGGCCGTATTTCCAGGAATCCTTAAGTCCCCTCCATTCAGGTCTGTCTTCCATGAAAATCGCATCAAAAGACTCCAACAAACCCGGGAACATATTCAATGTTTTAGGATAACGACTCTGTGATTCGTACAAAGTAAGGTATTTAACCAGCTCCCATGCCTGTTCAGGATACTGTGAAAAACTTGTAACTGCTATGTTGCTACCCCCGCAGAAGACAAACCTGCCTCCTGGTCCTGAAGGGAATAAACTGGATGTACAATTCTCAGCAATGTCAGGATTATAGAAAGTATCAGAGGAATCAAGTGGACTGGAATTACTAAGAGGTCCGGGAATAGACATCACATAATCTCCTCTTGAAAAAAATCCTCTGGCTATCTCTTCAGTGGTTAATTTTAATGTAGAAGAAGAAATATATCCATTACTAATAAGTCTCAGGTAAAATGCTATCCCGTTAAGAGCCTCATCGCTGTTAAAAGTAGCTTTCTTCCCATCCTGAGTTACGAAATCTCCCCCCGCACCCCATATCCACGGAGCAATGTTATGCAAAAGGAGAGCTTCCTGCTGCCCTGAGACACCAAGTACTCCAAGCTCTTTTTCATCTTTTCTAAAACCTTTAATGTCCTTACAGGTCTTTTCAAAAGATGTCCACTTGTCTAAACCGTCAGTCGGTATTCTCAATTTCCCAAAGATATCCGTTCTATAGTAAATCGCCCTTATATCAACAAACCAGGGCAAAGAACTCACTCTTTCAGAACCAGGAAAATGACAGCTGCCCCATGCTGCAGGAATGAAAATATCTCCTGTCAGCCCCGCATCATAAACCTCCTGGGTGATATCCTTTAATACCCCTAAATGAGCTAACGTACCATTCCATGTGGATCCTACCTGTAAAATATCAGGGCCTTTCTTTTCCTCAGATGCCTTCATTATACTGCCCCAGGCATCCCGCCATGGTATTAAAGTTACTTCTATTTCCAAATCCAGGTATTGTTTTAGAAAGGTCTTGACTTCTTGTTTTACCAATTGCTTGGCGGCTGTTCCTGCACCCCAAATCCACATATTTAGTTTAACCATTTTCTTCCTCCACCAAAGTTTTGCAATTTTTATCTTATTTTGCTAACAGTTTGTTTACCTCTTCTGCTGCTTTATCTAAATCCTCTTTTACAAGGTTGTAGTCATAATTCCCTTCCTGTATCCTCGCAAAAATCTTACCAAAACATTTAATTAATAATGCCTCTATCTCACCCCAGACAGCTACGTTAGGAAACGCCCTGCCGTATTTCCATAAATCCTTAAATCCTCCCCATACTGCCTTCTGCTCCATAAAAGCCGCATCAAAAGATTCCAAGAGACTCGGGAACATATTCAATCTCTTGGGGTAATGGCTCTGTGACTCATATGAAACCAGGAATCTAATAAATTCCCAGGCCCAGGCATTACGAGGGTATGGTGAAAAACTGGTCACTCCTAAATTGCTTCCCCCGCAAAAGACAAATTTACCTCCTCGCCCGGCAGGAAATAATAAAGGCATACAATTCTCGGCAATTTCAGCTCTATAGTTATGATGTCCGGGATCAAGCGGGCTGGAGTCACTAAGTGGTCCGGGAACAGATATGGCATAGGTACCTTTTGTAAAGGCTTCTCTGGCTATTTCTTCAGTTTTTAATTTTAATGCTGCAGGAGGAATATAGCCGTTGCTGATCAGTCCCATGTAAAATGCTATTCCGTTAAGAGCTTCCTCGCCGTTAAAAGCGGCCTTTTTCCCGTCAGGGGTCAAGAAATCCCCACCTGCACCCCAAATCCAAGGAGCTATATTATGCAACAGGAGGGCATCCTGTTGTCCTGACACACCGAATACTTCAATGGGTTTATCTAATTTAGCATTTTTAATCTTCTTGCAGCTATTCTCAAAAGATGTCCAATCATCTAAACTTTCAGCTGTCAACGATAACTCCCGAAAAATATCTGTTCTGTAATAAATCGCCCTTATATCCGCAAACCAGGGCAAAGAACTTACTCTTTCAGAACCGGGAAAATGACAGCTACTCCAGGCTGCAGGAACGAAAATGTCTCCTGTGAGATTTGCATCAATGACTTCCTGTGTAATATCTTTTAAGACTCCCAGATGAGCTAACGTACCATTCCATGTAGACCCTACCTGTAAAATATCCGGGCCTTTTTTCTCTTTAGCTGCATTCATTATACTATCCCAGGCATCCTGCCAGGGTATTAAGGTTACATCCACATCCACATCTGGATAACGTTCGTTAAATGCTCTGGTTTCCTGTTTCATCAACTGCTTGGCAGCTGTTCCCGCACCCCAGACCCACATCTTTAGCTTGATCACTTTCTTCTCCTTAATTAAGATCAAAAATCTAAAAGTTTTGTACTTTTTATCTTATTCTGCTAACAGTTTGTTTACCTTTTCTGCTGCATTATCTAAATCCTCTTTTACAAGGTTATAATCATAATTACCTTTTTGTACTCTGGCAAAAATTTTACCAAAACATTCAATCAGCAACGGTTCAATCTCACCCCAGGCAGCTACATTAGGAAACGCCCTGCCGTATTTCCATAAATCCTTAAGTCCCTTCCATGATGCCTTTTCTTCCATAGAGATGGCATCAAACGCTTCCATCAGGCTGGGTAGCATATTTAATGTCCTGGGACAACGAGTCTGTGATTCATAAGAACTGGTAAGGTATTTAACAAACTCCCAGGCCCAGGCGTTTTGCGGATATGGCGAAAAACTGGTCACCGCTAAATTACTACCTCCACAGAAGACAAATCTACCGCCTATCCCCGCAGGGAATAATGAAGGCATACAATTCTCAGCAATCTCAGGTGTATAGTCAGGGTGCACAGGATCAAGTACGCTGGATTCACTAAGAGGTCCGGGAATAGCCATTGCGTACTCTCCTCTTACAAAAAAACCTCTGACTATCTCCTCGGTATTTACCATTAATGCTGAAACAGGAATATAACCGTTATTAATAAGTCTCATGTAAAACGTTATTCCGTTAAGAGCTTCCTCGCTGTTAAAAGCAGCCTTTTTCCCGTCGGGTGTTAAGAAATCTCCGCCTGCACCCCAAATCCACGGAGCTATATTATGCAACAGGGTTGCATCCTGCTGCCCTGATACACCAAGTATTCCGACTAGTTTTTCCTCTTGTATCAACTCCTTAATCTTCTTGCAGGCTTTCTCAAAAGATGTCCAGTTAACCAAACTGTCAGCTGATAGCCCAAATTGCCCGAAGATATCTTCTCTGTAATAAATCGCCCTTATATCAACAAACCAGGGTAACGAACTTATTCTCGGCGAACCAGGGAAATGACAGCTACTCCAGGCTGCGGGAACGAAAATGTCTCCTGTGAGATTTGCATCATAAACCTCCTGTGTAATATCTTTTAGCACTCCCAGATGAGCTAATGTTCCGTTCCATGTAGAACCTACCTGTAAAATATCAGGTCCTCTTTTTTCCTTGGCTGCTTTCATTATACTACCCCATGCATCCCGCCAAGGTATTGAAGTTATTTCAACTTCTAAATCCGGAAATTTTTTCTTAAAAGCTCCTACTTCTTTTTTTACCAATTGCTTGGCAGCTGCTCCTGCACCCCAAATCCACATATTCACTGTAACCATTTTTTTTCCTTTTCTAACATAAAAATCTCAAAATTTCTACTTCATTTTGAATAATTTTATATTTAATAGCGGCTTATCTCATTTTGCTAACAGCGTATTTACCTTTTCTGCTGTCTTGCCTAAATCCTCTTTTACCAAAGAAAAATCATAATTCCCTTCTTGCACCCTGGCAAAAATCTCACCGAAAGATTCTATTAATAATAATTCTATATCACCCCAGGCAGCTACGTTAGGAAATGCCCGACCGTATTTCCACGAATCCTTAAGCCCCCTCCATTCACGTCTTTCTTCCATAAACACCGTATCAAACGCTTCCATCAGGCTCGGTAACATATTCAATGTCTTGGGATAACGGCTCTGTGAGTCATATGACACCAGAAACTTAACAAATTCCCATGCCCAGGCGTTTTGAGGATATGGCGAAAAACTCGTTACTGCTACATTGCTACCTCCGCAGAAAACGAACCTGCCCTCTCCTCCCGCAGGAAATAAGGAGGGCATACAATTCTCGGCGATTTCCTCTCTATACTCAGGATGGACAGGGTCGAGAAAGCTGGAATCACTAAGAGGTCCTGGAATAGCCATAGCATATTCTCCTTTTGTAAAAAAACTTCTGGACACTTCTTCGGTGTTTAACTTTAACGCTGAAAGAGAAATATAGCCGTTGCTGATCAGTCCCATGTAAAATGCTATTCCGTTAAGAGCCTCGTTGCTGTTAAAAGCTGCTTCTTTCCCGTCAGGTGTCAGGAAATCTCCGCCTGCACCCCAGATCCATGGAGCTATATTATGTAAAAGTAATGCTTCCTGCTGTCCTGAAACAGCAAGCACTCCAATTGGTTCCTTCTCCTTAAAATTCTTAATTTTCTTACAGACATTTTCAAAAGATATCCAATTATCTAAATCCTGCGACGGTATCCCTAATTTCTGAAATATATCTTCTCTGTAGTAAATCGCCCTTATATCAACAAACCAGGGTAAAGAGGTTATTCGCTCGGAGCCAGGAAAATGACAGCTGCTCCAGGCTGCAGGGACAAAAACATCCTCTATGACATTTGCATCAATGACTTCCTGTGTAATATCTTTTAAGACTCCCATATGAGCTAATGTTCCATTCCATGTAGACCCTACCTGTAAAATATCAGGTCCCTTCTTTTCCTCGGCTGCCTTCATTATACTATTCCAGGCATCCCGCCAGGGTATTAAAGTTACGTTTACATCCACACCAGAATGATGCTCCTTAAAAACCCTTGCTTCCTGTTTCACCAGCTGTTTGGCGGCTGTCCCTGCACCCCAAATCCACATGTTAAGTGTAACCATTTTTTTCTTCTCTATACAAAAATCTCTAAATTTTTATTACTTTAAATAACTTTATATCTAAAAGATGTTTATCTCATTTTGCTAATAACGTATTTACCTCTTCTGCTGTCAAATCTAAATCTGCTTTTACTAAAGAAAAGCTGTAATTTCCTTTTTGTACCCTGGCAAAAATCTTACCGAAACATTCCATCAATAATCGTTCAATCTCACCCCAGGCAGCTACGTTAGGAAATGCCCTGCCAAACCTCCATGAATTCTTAAGACCTCTTTGTCTTGGTTCATCAGCTAAAAATACTGCGTCAAACGCTTCCATCAGGCTGGGTAACATATTCAATGCTTTTACACACCGGGTCTGCGATTCATATGAAATTAAAAATTTAATCAACTCAATAGCTTCAGGTGCTTTCTTGGAAGCATTATTAACAGCCAGATTGCTCCCCCCGCAAAATACAAACCGACCGGCTGGCCCAGCCGGAAATAAAGAAGCTACACAGTTTTCTCCCACCTCTGGCACATAATCAGGATTATTAGGGTCAAGCGGACTGGGAGCCCCCAGAATTCCAGGAATTGACATCGCATAATCCCCATCCATAAAAAAACCCTTTGCTATTTCCTCTGTTCCCCTGGCCAAGGCACTGGAAGGAATATATCCCTTACTTGCTAACCCTATATAATACTCTATGCCTCTGAGAGAGGCTTCGCTGTTAAAGGCGGCTTGTTTTTCATCAGTTGTTAAGAAATCTCCGCCCGCACCCCAAATCCAGGGAGCTACATTATGAACTAAAAGGGTCTCTTTCTGTCCTGAAACGCCTAAAACTTCTATTTTTTTACCCTTAAATTCAGTATCTTTGAGTTTTACACAAGCTGATTCAAACGATTTCCAGGTCTCTAATTCATGTACTGGAACCCCTGCATGGGAAAAAACATCTCTACGATAATAAATCGCCCTGATATCAACAAACCAGGGGAGAGAACTCACCCTTGCTGAACCAGGAAAATGACAACTACCCCAGGCTGCCGGGATAAAGATTTGTCCTCCCATTAAGTCAATAACCGTATTGGTAAGATCATAAATAACCCCTGCACTTGCAAGAGTCGCATTCCAGGTTGAACCTATCTGTAAAATATCAGGTCCATTCTCTTCTTTTGTTAAATCCTTAATCCTGTCCCAATATTCCTGCCAGGGAATTATTTCTACCTCGACTTTTAAGGGATAACTTTTTTGAAATTCTCTTATCTCCCGCTCTATAAATTGTTTTCCCCTGCCTCCACGACCTGCGGGCCACATCCACATTTTAAGAGATGTCGTCATAATTCCCTCCCTTACATAAAGAAAGGCCTGGCCCTATATCAGTAAAGAGCCAGACCGTTGTTATAGCAATTACAATTAAAAATATATAAATCCAGTTTCTGAAATTCTTGCTTATGACAGTATTAGCTTCCATAATATTATTAGTCCTCACCCTTAATGAAATCTCTTAATCCTGGAAGTCTACCCATTCCACCCTTGTTCTGTTCCACTCCTGGATGGAATGTCCTATCTTGCTAAAAAAATCCCTTATTTCTTCTTCTGTATACCCAACAATATTCTCTAATATTGGTACAAGCACCCCTAACGCATTATCGGATATTACAGTTCTTTTGGAAATATGCCCGAGATAAGGCGAATGCGAAACAGCAATCGGGTAACCGCTGTATGCTCCTACATGAAGCATTACATGCATATCCGATGAACCGTCTCCTACATAGATTATTCTGTCCCGAGGAATATGATTTTTGTTTTTTAGTAAATCAACTGTGGCTACCTTGGCATCACCTGCCCCTGTTCTTTTTACATCAACTACTACATCATTATCATCAAATATAAAATCAGTTCCGAATATACGCTCGCCCGGCAAAAATTTATTCACGGCTTCACTTATCACTTCATGCGGAGCTGCGGAAACTATATAGGCAAGAAAAACTCTCTTCTTGAAACCCTCCTCAAGCACAAAGAAAAGTTCGGCTACGTTCTTTTTTAACTTTATCTGTTTGCCGACCCCAATCAGAAGGTCCCTGGTAACCTTGCCCTTATAATCAGGATCACGGATTATAAGATGGGAGAGTTCCCCTCCCAACTGAACAATATTTCTCTCCCTGATCTGATAAATTTTCTTTTTATATTTATCCGCTGAAATACCCAGTTTATCACTGAGTAAATAACCGGTATCCGTAAAGCTCAAGGTTTTGTCAAAATCAGAAATAAATAAATAAATCTCTTTCAATGTGATTATTACCTTCCTATATATTATATATATAATAAAATATTTATGTTAAGGATATTATAGCACTTTATAAAAATTTTTTGCAAGCAAAAAATAAAAAAATATTTAATAAAAAAATATACCCGCTTCTTAAACAGTCTTTGTTGAAAAAATTAAAGTTTTTCAGCATTAACTATATACAGCGGGTAGCACAGTCTTTTATGTCGGATAAGCTAAGCGTAACTATCAGATCAATTGGATTTAGAAAGAGACTTAAAATATTTATCTATCTCTACCAGGTCCGCATCTATATCCTCAAATATCTTCTGTAAGATTTCAATTTGTTCGCCCTGTTCGGATATTTTATCCTGTATGGTATCAGTCCGTTCACTAAGATTTGCTATTAAATTTTTATCACTGCTGATAGCTTCATATACTTTTTCAATTTCGCCCTCAGAAATTTTTAAGCCCGCGGACCTCAGATTCTCTATGTCATCTCTGCTTTTAGAAACGATCTTCTGAAGATTCACCAGCTGATCGTCATGCACCTTAAACTTATCAAGAATATATTCCAGTTTTTCCTTCAGGTCTGTCAGCAACTGTTTGTTTATTTCAGGCCTACCTGTAGTAGGTATATTCTTCACTTTTTCCTCTATGCTTTTCTGCAGATTGTTCATTTTCTTCTTTTCAGTATCAATACTTTTTTCAACGCCTATCACATGTGTGGCATATTCCCCGTATTTCTTACCGAGGGTTTTTATATCTTTGCCTAATTCAGTAATAATTCCCTGCAGGTCATCAATCCTCGTATTAACCTGCTTTAGAGTACCGCTTAAATCCTTTGAGGTGCCACCGCCGGTGCCTTTTTGTTCCAAATTTTTATGGATATTTCTAATCAAGTTGTCAGTGGGGAACTAATATGA
>DAOVJB010000041.1 GCA_030673425.1 Elusimicrobiota bacterium
AAAGCCAGCCACCCATTGCCAGATTAACCAGATAAGATATGAACAATGGGGACGTCATCAGGAAATTATAATGGAGTCTCAATATACCTTCCCTGGACCCGGAAAATAATCTCTCTATAAAAGCCCCTAATATATTCCCAAAAATAAGGTTTATGATAAATAGTATTATCAAAATAAAAACAAATTTTTCAAAGGTTTTCATATAACATTCCCTCTCATATACTTATATATCTTCTATCATTTTTATATCTTTTAAGGCAAGGATTTATTTTAAGGTTAACTACTCATATATCTGTAATGCCTCGGACGGAGGAATATCGGTAATAATAAAATTTCCTTTTTTGTCCTTAAACGCATAAATAATCTTTCCTGGAGCGATAATATCCCCGCCCTTCTTAAAATAATTATAAAACCGTAAAACCTTTTCAATAAATCTTTTAGTCTCAGGAAACGGGGGAATGCCTTTGTACCTCTTTACTTTCTTAGGACCGGCATTATAAGCAGCCAAAGCCAGACGAATATCCTCATCGAACTCATTCAACTGGGCCCTAAGAAATTTAACGCCACCTTCTATATTCTGATAGGGATTATACACATCAAAAACCCCGAAAAACTGGGCGGTCTGGGGCATTAACTGCATTAACCCCTTGGCCCCTTTGTGGGAAGTGGCAAACCTATCAAAATTTGATTCAACCTTAATAACCGCCTTTATCAGATCAGGATCAATATGATATTGTCTGCCCAATGACTTGATAAAATCCTCAATATTATCTTTTTTATGCGCACTCTTGGACATAACAATACTTTTAGCTTTATCCTCCTCTTTATGTGGGAGAGTTTCAACAGGAATCATGAAATCTATTTCGTTCTTCTTAAAATTAATCAGTATAGAACCCAATTCAATCATTACATCATTTTGACCCTCGTGACAAATCTTACCGTAAAAAACATTCCCGTTCTTAAGAGAAATCTTCATATATCCTGAAGTAGATATAGACTCTACACTAAATCCAAAAACAACTACTAAAATAGAAAATACAAGAACCCAGATCTTAAACTTTTTCACTTTATCCTTCTCCTTAAATACCTGTGATAGTTAACAGCAAAACGGTGTGCTTCATCCCTAATCTGCTGGAGTAAATATAATGCACCGGATGTCTCATCTATAATAACAGGAGACCTCCTTAACGGGATGAAAATATGTTCAAATTTCTTAGCTAAAGCAATAATTGCTAAATCACTTATACCTAATTCTTTAAGGCTCTCGTACGCAACGTTTAACTGCGGCTTACCGCCATCAATTACAATTAAATCAGGCAGTTTCTTTTTCTCTTTTATAAGACGACTGTAGCGTCTTGTAACTATCTCTTTAATCATACCACAATCGTCAATCTTATGTACAGTCTTAATTTTAAAACGTCTGTATCGGTCATTAGCAGGTTGTCCACCTACAAAAACAACCATTGAACCTACTGCTTCTTTCCCGCTTATATTAGAAACATCAAATGCTTCTATAACATTAGGGACTTCCTTAAGAGATATCCTCTCTTGCAGGTCAGAAACCCTGTTAGAAATATCTTCTGCACCACGAAGTTGCCTGAAAACTGTCTCTTTATTAACCTGTCTGAATTTAATGTTCTCGGTCAATTTCCTTAAGGCAAAAATTTCGTTCCTGATTCTTGTTGCCTCTTCAAAATTAAGTCTCCCGGAGGCTTTGGCCATTTTGGCCTCTAAAATATTCAATAATTTATTATGCTGGCCTTTTAAGAAAAGGTCTACTTCTTTTACTACATTACGATAAGTGTTTCTGGTTACCTTTCCTATACAGGGTGCGAGACAACGTTTAATATGATAATCTAAACAAACCTGCTTTGGTAATTTACTTTTCTTACATGTCCTTAAGGGAAAAATCCTGCGAATAAATCTTATCGTATTCCGCAAACAAGTCCCGTCAGGATAAGGACCATAATATTTACCTCCGTCTTCTTTAACCACTCTCCTGATAACCAAACGCGGGAAATCCTCAAATATTGTCAATTCTATAAAAGGATATCTCTTATCATCTTTATAATCTGTATTATACTTCGGACGATGCCTTTTAATCAAGCTATATTCGATAAGAAGTGCTTCTTTTTCACTATCAGTAACAATATATTCAACATCAGAAATAGTCCCGACAAGAGAAGAAACCTTAGGTGAAATACTGCTTGAAGAACCGAAGTAGGATTTAACGCGTTTTCTTAAAGAACGGGCTTTCCCTACATATATTACTTTCCCCCTTTTATCCTTCATTATATAAACACCGCAGGAATCAGGCAGATTCTTTAATTTCTCTTTTAACTCCATCATAATTCACTAATCTCTTCAGGATAAATTAAATCCTTAAGATGTTTTATTTCCTCAACCTTCAATATGTAACATATAAACAGGAAAATTAGTATCGCACCTAAAATGGTAAGTGCAACCTGGATAAAAAGACCTAAATTAACCAACAGATTCATCATATATAAGCAGAAGATTCCCATTATTAAAGAGGCAAGACCAACCTTCCATAATAAGTCAAGCATATTTCTGCCCCCCAACCGTCCGAACCTGTTTCGTAAAATAAATATCAATATTGACATATTAACAGTTGAAGAAATTGCCGTAGCCAGGGCTAAACCACCCACATTAAGAAACTGCATCAGAATTATATTCAATATAGCATTCAGCACCATTGCTAAGGCAGCTATTTTAACCGGTGTTTTGGTATCCTTAAGGGAATAAAAAGCATTAACCAGAACTTTCACACCCGCATAAGCAAATATTCCTGTAGCGTAAAATAAAAGCGCCCAGCTCGTGGCATCGGTGCCTGCTGCTGTAAAATTCTTTCTCTCAAAAAGCAGGCGGATAATTGGTTTGCCCATAATCATCAGCCCTACCGAAGCCGGTATTATCGTAAAGGAGATCATCCTTAAACTGAATATAAGTGTTTTCTTTAAGGCCTGAATATCGTGTTCTGCCGCGCTCTTAGACATAGACGGAAATGCCACTGTAGCTATGGCAATCCCGAACAGGGCAAGAGGAAACTGCATCAGGCGGTTAGCATAATATAAAGCTGTAACACTGCCCTCTTTAAGAACCGAAGCACACATAGTATCTACAAATGCATTAATCTGATGAACCGACAAACCTATAATGGCAGGCAATATCAGAACACCTATTTTTCTTATACCGGGATGATTTAACAGCAACTTGAAACGAAACCTGAACCCGCTTTTTACTATAGCCGGTACCTGAAAGAAGAGCTGCCCAAGACCCCCTATGAGCACTCCTATGGCTAAGCCCTTTACCGGTACACCCAGAAGAGGACAGACAGCCAGAACAAAAAAGATTTGAGAAATATTAAGAATACACGGAGCAAGAGCTGGGATGGTAAACTTTCTCAAAGAATTGAGAATCCCCAGGGCCAAAGCAGCAAGACCGATAAACAGCATAAAGGGAAACATTATCCGGGTAAGCGTAATTGTAAGAGATAACTTCTGGGGATTATCCCTGAAACCAACAGCAATTATTTTAACTATAAAAGGAGTAAGGGCTATACCTATTAAGGTTAAACCTGACAGGAGAATAAAAAGTATGGTTGTAAGTATATTTACTAATTCCCTGGCTTCCTTTTCTGTCTTGTTTGTAAGATAATCAGTAAATACAGGTATAAAAGAACTGGATAGCGCACCCTCTCCCAGCAAACGCCTCAGGAGATTCGGGATACGGTAGGCTACATAAAAAGCATCGGCTACCATACCGCTACCGAATTCACTGGCAATCAGCATATCCCTTATGTACCCTAATACTCGGGAAAGCAGGGTGGATAGACTAACATTTTTTACAGAGCGGGCAATTTTTACTGGTGATGTCATTTTGTGAACTATCCCTTGACAATTTTTACAAAATATGCTATTTTTTGATAATTACACCTAGATTACAGGAGGATCTAACATGGCAAAATTAAAAACAGGCCGACATACTTCAGCTCTTAAGGAAGCAAGAAAATCCAAGAAAAGACAACAAAAAAATATTTCTATAAAATCAAAAATAAAAACACTAACAAAAAAAGTAATTGCTGCTTGTGAATCCAAAAATTTTGGAACAGCAAAATCCGCTCTTAATGAGGTCTTTTCTGTTATTGATAAAGCTGCCAAAAAGAAAATTATTCATAAAAATACAGCCGCCAGGAGAAAAGCAAAAATAAGTAAGAAAGTATCTGTAGCCACTAAAAGCCTGTAAGAAAACTTTTATTATCCACATAGTCTCAGTATTAACAGCTCCATTACTAAGTGAGAATTTTTCCTGCCTGTTTTAATATCTCTATCCGCCTCGAAGATATTCTGAAAGCCTCCTATGAGTTCTCCTTTAGAGAAGTTCCTTGTTTGTTTAATAAAATTCTTGTCTAAAAAGGTCTTTATCCCTAACCTGTCCGTAATGTCTTTATAAGAGACCTTTTGCTCCAACAAATCCCTGGCTTGTAAGAACTTCCTAAAACGGAAGGTGATCTTCCATAATAAACTAACCGGCTCCTCTCCTTTTTGAAACAACTTATTTAATATTTTCAAAGATCGTGTTTTATCCCTTTCCCCGATCGCATATATCATTTCATAAATATCCCCTACTCTTATATCAGGAGTTGCTTGTTTGATATCATCTAAAGTAATCCTGCTGTTTGCACCTGAATAAATAACTATCTGCTCAATCTGGTTGTTCAGATCCATAAGGTCATTACCTACAGCTTCCTGTAAGTAAAAGATTGCTTCTTCTGCTATTGTCTTTCCATTTTCCTTAAGTTTATCTTTTATCCATGAAGGCACCTGGTTATTAAACAACGGCCAGAAAATCACAGATTCACCAACATCACTTAAACTTGAATAGAAGCCTCCTTTCAAATTTACCCTACCAGTTGCAACAAAAATCAGGCACGTTGTATCCGGGGGACTTTCAAGAAATGCCAAAAGTTTCTTCTGCTCAGCCTCCTTTAATCTCTCGACTCTTTTGACCACTACTAATCTCTTATCAGAGAGAAATGGTAAAGATGCTGCTTTATTTATAATCTCCTTGGCCCCGACTTCATCAGCATAAACTAAATCGTAATTAAATTCTCTATAGGCATCAGTAATCAGTATTTGAGTTATTTTTCTTATTGCTTCCTCTTTTAAGTATGTCTCATCACCTGAAAAAAGATATACGGAAGCGATTTCTTTTCTTTTTAACTTTGATATTAAATCATTATATTTCATTAGTTTTTTATCTCACCAACCCTCTATTGTTCTTCTTACAATATCAAGGGCTAAATCATCAACCAGCCTATCCTGTGCTTCATCTTCCGTTTCTACCAATTCCCCGGCTTTTGAACTCACAAAGTAATTAACAGAGCCTTCCATAGCTCTTTCTTCCCATAGTACCGTATCGGTAGTTAAATCCTTAAAAACTAAATCCACAATAATATAAACTTTATATTCCTCTATTATATCCTGCTCATCATATGAAACCGGTTCAAGAACATACTGGGTGATTTCTCCTGTCAGAAGAGCATCTGCCTGCTGTTGGCCTGCTATATCTAACCTTCCGTCACGCAAGAATTCATCACTAACAGCAAGAGTTAATTTCTCTTCTATCCCATACTCTATAGTTGCGTTCTTAAAAGTATTAACGGCCATGGTTTTGATATGGTCAGGCAGAATAGGAGCGGGTGTATACCCGCAACTAGCCAGAAATCCTGCAAGTAAAAACAGAACAGAACTTAATGTAATCCACTTAATGCTTTTCTTTAACATAACTGCCTCCTTTAAATATTTTACTTAACAACCACATTTACTAATTTCTTAGGCACAAAAATAGTCTTGATTACCTTCTTATCACCAACGAATTTTTTAATTCGTTCATCTTCTAAAGCGACTTTTTTAATCTGTTCTTCGGTTGCGGTTGCAGAGACCATTATCTTACTGCGCACTTTACCGTTAACCTGAATAACGATTGGAATCTCATCCTGTTTCAATGCCTCCTCATCATGCTTCATCCAGCATTCTTTGGTAATAGTCTCATTATAGCCTAAATTCTGCCACATTTCCTCACATATATGAGGCGCAAAAACACTTAATAATAAAACTACTGTTCTTACGCTTTCTCTAATATCGTCTTCTGGCACTGAATCACTGAGACTATAAATCGTATTTACAAACTCCATTATAGCGGCAATTGCCGTATTAAAATGAAAATCTCCTATATCTTCTGTAATCTTCTTTATGGTAGCATGCTTTTTTCTGTTCAGTCCCTCTTTAGATTTTTTATCTTCTTTTATACTTTTTCCTTTAGTATTTGCAACTTGTTCAACCAGTCTCCAGACCCTGTTTAAAAACCTCCATGAACCTTCAACCCCTTCATCGCTCCAGTCCAGGTCTTTTTCAGGAGGAGACGCAAAAAGAACAAAGAGTCTTGCCGTATCAGCCCCGTATTTACCAACCATTGCATCTACACTAACCACATTACCCTTTGATTTGGACATCTTCGCCCCGTCCTTGATCACCATACCCTGGCACAACAGATGCTTGAAAGGCTCGTCTACTTCATAAAGCCCTATATCCCTCAAGGCCTTGGTAAAGAAACGTGCATATAAAAGATGCATGCACGCATGTTCAATACCCCCTATATACTGATCAACAGGCATCCAGTAATTAACCTTCTGTTTGGCGAAAGGTAATTTATCATTGTTAGGGTCACAATACCTTGCAAAATACCAGGAAGAATCAACAAAAGTATCCATGGTATCAGTTTCTCGCCTAGCTTTCCCTTTACATTTAGGACATTTACAATTTAGGAACTCTTTATTCATAGCAAGGGGGTTACCTTTTCCTGTAAATTTAACACCTTTGGGTAACTTTACAGGTAATTCTTCCAGAGGAATAGGAACTATCCCGCACTTATCACAGTAGACTACAGGAATAGGAGTTCCCCAGTAACGCTGACGGGATATAAGCCAGTCCCTCAATTTATACTGGACTGCTTTCTCTCCCCAGTCTTTTTCATCAAGATACTGGGTAATTTTGTTTATAGCCTCCGAACTTTTTATCCCGTCAAACTGGGCTGAATTCCCCATAACCCCTTCTTCCACATACGCCTGCTCCATCTTATCAGCTTTTAATTCCTCACCTGGAGGATTGATGACCACTTTTATGGAAATATTATACTTCCTGGCAAACTCGAAATCCCTCTGGTCATGCGCGGGAACAGCCATTATTATTCCCGTACCATATTCCATCAACACAAAATTAGCAACGTAAATAGGTATTTCTTCATTAGTCAACGGGTTAACTGCATATTTACCTATAAATATCCCTTCTTTCTCTTTATCCATAGCCGAACGGGTGAATTTATCCTCAATAAGTACCCGGTTAATAAATTTCTTTACATCTTTCTCATACTTTGTTCCGGCAATCAATTCCTGAACCTTGGGATGTTCTGGAGCAAAAGTCATAAACGTCACACCATAAAGCGTATCGGGACGGGTGGTAAAAATAGGAAGGATCTCATCTGTATCTTTAAGCCTGAAATCAACCTTTGTCCCAACACTTCTTCCAATCCAGTTCCTTTGCATTATCCTGACCCGTTCCGGCCAGCCGTCAAGTTTATCAATGTCATTTAATAATTCTTCCACATAATCAGTAATCTTGAAAAACCACTGTTCCAAATCTCTTATTTCTATATCTGATTCACAACGCCAGCATTTACCCTGTGATACCTGCTCATTGGCTAATACTGTAGCGCATTTAGGACACCAGTTAATGGGAGCTTTTTTCTTATAAGCTAAACCTTTTTCATAAAACTTCAAAAAGACCCACTGGTTCCAGCGATAATACTCAGGCCTCGAGGTAACTACAAGTCTTTCCCAGTCATAACTCAAACCCAGCTTTTTCTGCTGTTCTATCATTCTATTTATACATTCTTGCGTCCATTGGGCCGGATCAACATTATTCTTAATAGCTGCATTCTCAGCAGGCAAGCCTAAGGCATCATAACCCATCGGATAAAGAATATTATGTCCATTCATCCTTAAGAAACGTGCATACGTATCGCCGATAACATAATTTCTGGCATGTCCCATATGGAGTTTACCACTCGGATAAGGGAACATCTCAAGAAGATAATATTTATTTTTTTTCTTATCTTCCCTGCTCTTAAAAAGATTCTTCTTTTCCCAAAACCCCTGCCATTTTTTCTCTATTTTCTTAAAATCATACACCTCAGCCATAAAATGCTACTCCTTCTTTAGATACATTAAATATTCAATATTACCTGCGGGACCGGTAATGGGTGACTCTATTAACCCTGTCTCTTTCAACCCCATGCTTCGAACAAAATATGTTATCTTTTCTATAACCTCTTCGTGAACACTCTTATCCTTAACCACACCGCCTCTTTGGACTTTCTCTCTTCCAGCCTCAAACTGCGGTTTAATCAATACTATTATCTGGGCTACAGGAGCGGTTAATTCATAAACCCTGGGTAAGATTTTTTCTAAAGATATAAAAGAGACGTCT
>DAOVJB010000027.1 GCA_030673425.1 Elusimicrobiota bacterium
ATAATGGTACAATCAAAATTATGTCTAAAGGTGAGGAAAAAGGAACAACTGTTATTGTAAAATTACCAAAAGGAGGAGATAAAAATGCATGATGTAAAAGGGAAGTTGAGAAAGATTCTAATTGTAGAGGATGATAGCGATATGCAGGAAATCTACAGGGATATATTTAGGGATGAAAGTAATTATGAGATTGAGCTTGAGTCTGATCCATTGGACGGATTAAAGAAAACAAAACAAAAAGCATATGACCTCATAATTTTAGACATTATTATGGATCCTATTCCCGGCGATTCATTTTTTGTTTACCTGAGGGATGAAGACAAGATTAAACATATTCCTATACTTGTAGTAAGTATTTTGGGTGAGGATTCATTAGAGCTGTTAAAAAGGTTAGGACAGACTGATTTTCTTAAAAAGCCGATTAAAAAAGAAGAATTAATGAAAAAGATTAATAAAATTCTATCATAAGATTGTGGGGGTAAAAGATGAGCGGTATTTTTGGGATAGTTTCTAAGGAAGATTGTACTAAGGTTTTATTCTACGGAACGGATTATCATTCACATCTTGGTACCGAATATGGCGGGATGGCAGTTCTGGGAGATAAATTTAATCGCCATATACGCGACATAAGCCAGAGCCAGTTTAAGTCAAAGTTCTATGAAGATTATAAACATATGGATGGGAACAAAGGTATTGGTGTTATCAGCGATTTTGATGAACAGCCCATTTATCTTAATTCCAAATTCGGTCCGTTTTGCATAGTTAGTGCAGGTCTTTTGGAAAATAAAGAAGAACTTACCTCATCTCTTTTAAGTAAAGGAATATCATTCAGTGAAGTAAGTAAAGGTGGGGTTAATGTTACAGAACTTATAGCCAAATTGATAAATCAGGGGAAGAATATAATAGACGGAATAGAGAAAATGTTTGGATTAATAGATGGCTCCTGTTCACTGTTATTACTCCATAAAGACGGAATTTATGCTGCCAGGGACAGGTGTGGATATACACCGCTTGTAGTTGGAAAAGGACATGATGCGTGGGCGGTTAGTTCTGAAAGCACTGCTTTTGCAAATCTTGAGTTAGAAGTTGTCAAATACATTGCTCCTGGTGAAATAATCCTCATAAACGAGAAGGGTTTGGTTGAGAAAAGAGCAGGTGGAAAGACAAATCAAATCTGTGCATTCTTATGGATATATACGGGCTTCCCTGCTTCAAGTTATGAAGGAGTAAATGTAGAGGTTGTAAGAGAGAAATGCGGTAGATGTTTGGCAAGAAAGGACAAGGATATAGACGTAGATATTGTTTCAGGAGTACCTGATTCAGGGATTGCTCATGCTATAGGATATGCTATGGAGTCCGGTAAGCCCTATAGAAGACCCCTTGTTAAATATACACCTGGTTATGGGAGAAGCTATACACCTCCTTCTCAGCAGACTCGCGATTTAATAGCCAGGCTTAAACTTATTCCGATTAAAGAAATAGTAGAAGGTAACAGAATAGTAGTCTGTGAGGACTCCATAGTAAGGGGGACTCAGCTTAAAAACTTTACAGTAAACAAACTCCGGGATTGCGGAGCAAAGGAGGTCCATGTAAGACCTGCATGTCCTCCCTTAATGTTTCCATGCAAATTTTGTCTTTCTACGCGCAGTACAGATGAACTCGTTGCACGCAGGGCAATTAAGGCTTTGGAAGGTAAAGACATAGAGGACATTGCAGAGTATCTAAATCCTGATTCTGAAAAATATAAAAAGATGATAGAGTGGATTAGACGTGACCTGGGAGTGACTACTTTAAGATATCAGACTATTGATGATATGGTAGAAGCCATAGGCCTGCCAAGAGAAAAACTGTGTCTGTATTGCTGGAATGGAAAACATCCAGAATGAAGATACGAAAACAAAAGATAAGAATTGCATACTTTTCTATGGAAATAGGACTTGATTCCAGAATACCCACCTACAGTGGGGGGTTGGGGATTTTAGCCGGGGATACCATAAAATCTTGTGCTGACTTAAACGTACCAGTGATTGCAGTAACTCTTCTTTACAGAAAGGGCTACTTTTATCAGAAAATAGATGAACAGGGACAGCAACAGGAATTGCCTTATGAATGGAATCCCAGAAAATTCTTAAAACTCCTGCCCAGGAAAGTGACTGTAACAATAGAGGGAAGAACTGTTTCTATACAAGCCTGGCAATACAGGGTATCCGGTATAGATGGATATTCTGTTCCTGTTATTTTGCTGGATACAGATGTCCCCGGGAATAGCGAGTATGACCGTAATTTAAGCTATTATCTTTACGGAGGAGATGAAAAATATAGACTTGCACAGGAAATCATCTTAGGTATCGGCGGTGTTAGAATGCTGAAGGAGTTAGGGTATCATCGTATTAACAGATACCATATGAATGAAGGACATGCAAGTTTATTGACACTTGAGCTTTTGCGTGACAGGAAACGGCAGGAGGAACCCATATGGGATGTTGATGGGGTGCGGAGAATGTGTGTATTTACAACACATACGCCTGTAGCTGCAGGACATGACCAGTTTTCTTATGACTTAGTTACACAAGTATTAGCTGAATTTATTCCTGTAGATTTCTTAAAGCAACTTGGCGGGGAAGATAGATTAAATATGACACTTCTTGCGTTAAATCTAAGTCATTACATAAACGGGGTTGCTAAACAGCATGGCAAAGTTTCTCAGAAGATGTTTCCCGCTTATGATATTAATTCGATAACAAACGGGGTCCATTCATCTACCTGGGTATGTGATAGTTTTAAGGGGTTATATGATAAGTATATTCCCGGGTGGAAAAATGACCCGTTTAGCCTGCGATATGCCTTGCGTATTCCAAAAGAGGAAGTATGGAATACTCACCAGGAAGCAAAAAAATTACTTATAGATTATGTAAATGAGAAAACAAATGCTGGTATGGATTATGAAACACTTACGATTGGTTTTGCCCGCAGGACAACTGCCTATAAAAGAGCAGATTTACTCTTTTTTGATACAGGCAGATTGATAAATATCGCACAAAATGTCGGAAAAATTCAGTTAATTTTTTCTGGTAAGGCGCATCCTAAGGATTCACCAGGCAAAGAATTAATAAAAAAAATAATTACTACATCAGGACAAATAAAAGATAATATTAAAATAGTTTATCTTGAAGATTACAATATTGAATTAGCTAAAATGCTTATCTCCGGGGTTGACTTATGGCTTAATACTCCCAGAAAACCCCGGGAAGCTTCAGGAACCTCTGGTATGAAAGCATCTCATAACGGGGTTGCAAGCTTAAGTATTTTAGATGGATGGTGGATTGAGGGTTGTATAGAGGGGCTTACCGGATGGGCAATTGATTCGGTTCTGGACACAGAGAGTATTGACGAAAAAGATGCGCATTCCCTGTACGAGAAATTGGAATTGGTAATTATACCTACCTTTTATAAGCATCGTGAGATGTGGATTGATATAATGCGCCATTCAATAGCTATTAATGGTTCTTTCTTTAATACCCATCGTATGGTGCAGCAGTATGTATTACATGCATATTTATGAGACATTATAAATTTGGATAAAAAGGAAAAATGATGAGCAAATATTCTTTTGACTCCGTTATTTTTGATTTAGACGGTGTCATTACCCAGACAGCCCGTTTTCATGCAGGGGCATGGAAAGCGACCTTTGATGAATATATGCGTATGAGGGAAAAAAGGGATAAAGAGCCTTTCCGTGAATTCACGCATGATGGTGATTATCTGCCGTACGTAGATGGGAAGCCGCGTTATAAAGGGGTCAAGAGTTTCCTGGAATCCCGCGGTATTAATATACCGTTCGGTGATCCTTCCGATCCACCTGATAAAGAGACTGCCTGCGGGCTTGGAAACAGGAAGAATGCAATGTTTAATGAAGTCCTGAGGAAAGAAGGAGCAGATGTTTATTCTTCAAGTATTGAGCTTATAAAAGTCTTGAGGGAATCAGGTATTCGTGTGGGGCTTGCCTCATCCTCAAAGAACTGTAAAACCATACTTGAATCAGCAGGTATTGAAGAATTATTCGAGACGAGAGTTGACGGTGTGGTCTCTGTTGAGATGGGACTTAAAGGAAAACCGGAAGGTGATATATTTGTTACAGCTGCACATAACATAGGCACAATTCCTCCAAACTCTGTTGTAGTTGAAGATGCCACCTCTGGTGTTCAGGCAGGGAGAAACGGTGGTTTTGGATTGGTGTTAGGTGTAGCAAGAAAGAATAATGAAACAGAACTTCTTGAAAACGGTGCGGACATCGTAGTTACTGATTTAGCTGATATAGATATTGAACAGATAGAAGAATGGTTTCACAAAAAGCCAAAAGACCTTTTTAAATCATGGGATAAAGTTGAACAGCTACTGCCAGGTAAAGGCAAAGTAATCATTAATCCCTGTTATAATAGAAGTGCGGGTTCTGCTCTTTTTAGCAGAAAAAAACTTCTCTTTTTCCTTGATTATGACGGTACACTTACCCCGATTGTAGAACGTCCGGAGCTTGCCGTTATGTCAACAGAGATGAGGGATGTTGTAAAGGAGCTTTCAGAAAAACATATAGTAGCTATCGTAAGCGGAAGGATGAGGGAAGATGTCCAAAAGCTTGTAGCTATAGACGGGCTTCTTTATGCAGGGAGCCACGGATTTGATATTATGGGTAGCGGATTGTCCCTGGTAGAACCAAGAGTCAGGGAAATTATACCTGTAGTTTCAGAAGTAATAGAATACCTTAAGAAAGAGATTGGTAATATATCCGGTGCATTGATCGAGGAAAAGAAATTCAGCGTAGCTGTACATTACCGGCTTGTTGACCAGGAATATATTCCGGAAATTAAAAATGTAGTTAATGATATTATCAAAAAACATAATAAGCTTCGTTTAATGAGCGGCAAAAAAGTATTTGAGATATTACCCAACATTGATTGGGATAAGGGAAAAGCCATAAGATGGATAATGGATGCTCTTAAAATATCATGGAGTGAGGCATCTGTGATATATATAGGGGATGACGTTACGGATGAAGATGCGTTTAGAGCCCTACGCACAAGAGGAACAGCTATTCTTGTTGCAGATAAAGCTAAAGAATCAACAGCTGATTTTCAATTGTCTTCGCCGGATGAGGTAAAAAAGTTATTTGAGAAAGTCATAAGTTCTTCTTAAGAATTAAGAAAGGAAACTGACTATGTCTTCCTGGAAAATAACCTACGATTGGTTCAGACCTGTACAGGAAAACTTAAGAGAAGCCCTTTGTACCCTGGGTAACGGTTATTTCGCAACAAGAGGAGCCGCAACTGAATCTCTGGCATCAAGGATTCACTATCCGGGGACATACATTGCCGGTGTTTACAACAAATTGCCGACCCATATCGCAGGCAGGACGGTATTTAATGAAGATATGGTAAACTGTCCTAACTGGCTGTTCCTGACCTTCAGGATGGGAAGAGGGGAATGGATTGATCCCTTAACCAGTAAAGTCCTTTCCTACCACCAGGAACTCGATATAAGAAGAGGTGTTTTTACCAGGAAAATCAGCTTCAGGGATTCCGAAGGACACAAGGTTACGATTAAGGAACAAAGAATCGTCCATATGGCAGACCCCCATCGCGCAGCGATCAAATATACAATTATTCCTGAGAACTATGAAGGATGGATAGTAGTGAGGTCCGCACTTGACGGGACAGTCAAAAATTCAGGTGTGGCCAGATACAGACGGCTTAATGCTAATCATCTTAACCCCTCATCACTTGGAAGTTTTGATAAAAACGGAATATATCTATCAATGAAAACCACCCAGTCAGAAATTGAGATTTCCGAGGCAGCCAGAGTCCGTATATTCACAGGCGGTAAGGAAATAAAAGCTGTAAACAGGATCCTGAAAAAAGAAAAAAAATTCATCTGTCAGGAATTCGAACTATTTGTTCATAAAAGACAACATTATGATATAGAGAAAATCGTTTCAATCTATACCTCAAGAGATAAAAATATCAAGGGCCCACTTGCATTTGCTATGGCGTCGCTAAAAACCTCCCCTGGTTTTGATACGCTTCTTGCTTCCCATGAACAAGCCTGGGATGATTTATGGAAGAAGTTTGATATTGAAATTGAAGGGGATTCTTTTTCACAAAAAGTATTGAGACTCCACACCTTCCATCTTCTTCAAACCGCATCAGTTCACAACAGAATGATTGACGCGGGACTCCCTGCAAGGGGATTGCATGGCGAGGCCTACCGTGGTCATATATTCTGGGATGAACTATTTGCGATGTCTTTCTTTAACCTGCGTGCTCCGGAGGTATCAAGAGCATTGCTTTTATACAGATACAGGCGTCTTTCCAGAGCCAGGAAGTATGCTAAGAAGAGTGGGTATAAAGGTGCTATGTTCCCGTGGCAGAGTGGTTCTACAGGGGAAGAAGAGACTCAAACCATCCACTTAAACCCGATATCAGGTAAATGGGGTCCGGATTACAGCCACAACCAGAGGCATGTTTCGTTCGCCATCGCTTATAACGTCTGGCAGTACTGGAGAGATACGGGAGATATAGATTTTTTAACGGATTATGGTGCCGAGATTATACTCTCTATTGCGCAGTTTGGGGCGAGTCTGGCAGAATATGACCGCAATGACAACAAATACCACACCGAAGGAATTATGGGGCCGGATGAATTTCACGAAAGGTTCCCGGGAGCGGCAGATTCGGGGTTTAAAGATAACGCCTATACTAATTTACTGATTGTATGGACACTTCTTAAGGCCCGCGAGATTCTGACAATTTTACCACACTTCCACAAGACTTATCTTATTAAAAAACTGCACCTGGACAAAAAAGAACTGTTTCGCTGGAAAGAGATCACTCAGAGGATGAACATCATTTTTAATGATGACGGCATTATCAGTCAGTTTGATGGCTACTTCAGCCTCCAGGAGTTGGACTGGGAAGCATACAGAGCGAAGTATGGTAATATTAGACGTATGGACCGAATACTAAAGGCTGAAGGAAAATCACCCAATGAATACAAGGTTGCAAAACAAGCTGATACCCTTATGATATTTTATCTTCTTTCCCTGTATGAAGTGAGGGATTTACTTAATAGACTCGGATACAGATTTGATAAGGATATGCTAAACAAAAACTATGAATATTATATTGACAGAACATCCCATGGGTCCACATTAAGTGAAGTCGTTCACTGCTATATAGCGCGCTTACTTGGTAGGGCGGTAGAATCATGGGAGTGGTTTTCAGGAATTCTTAAATCAGACATTTATGATACCCAGGTAGGAACAACACCTGAAGGTATTCACGTGGGCATAATGGGAGGCTCACTTGATATTGTAATGAGAGCTTTTGCGGGAGTAAATATATTTGATGATAAAATCAGGATTAATCCAAGACTTCCAAGACATTGGCGGAGTATCAAATTGAATTTCTGCTATAAAGGGAACAGTATATCTTTAAACGTGACAAAACATGAAATTACAATTCTAATTCAAGGACCGAAATCAAAACCATTTACGGTTCCTATTGAGATATATGGCAAGGCGCATTATCTTCTGTTCGGAAAAGAATACAATATATCTCTAAAAAAAAGGCAATAGGATTATTGCCTAAGGGGGATTGTTAAAAATGAAGCGGGAAAGAATATTAATTGTTGATGGTGATATAAACCTATTAGAGGTACTCAAGGCCAGATTAGAAGCTATGGGTTATCTGGCAGATTGTGCACGCAGCGGTAATGAGGCCCTGGATATTCTTGAAACCAGATGGGTTGACTTGATTATCTTAGCTATTATCTTACAAGGCGGAATGAACGGGTACCATCTGTTTAAGGAGATAAAAAATAGAAAAAGACTTTCAAAAATACCGATTATCGTTCAATCAAGTAAATCTGGTATGGAAAGAACATTTGAAACGATGGGTGCGCATGATTTTTTGGTTAAACCTTATTCTGTAAATATGTTCCTGCTAAGGATAAGAACTATTTTAGACAAAAATATTTAATTCCTGGTAGAGACTTAAACCTTTTTTGAGAAAGGAGAAAGATATGGCAAAGACTGTAAAACCCATACTGGACAATTTAACAAAAAGGCTAAAATCAATAAAAGCAAAAGACATTATGACAAAAAATGTTATCACGACTAAAGAGAATACAAAATTAGCCGAAGTTGCAGAAATTATGATTAAAGAGAGAATAAGCGGGTTACCTGTTGTTGGGAAAAGAGGCAGGATAGTAGGGATTATTACCGAGACCGATTTGTTTCTCGTGATGGATATGATCAAATTAGGTGATATTGTACAGAATGGAATGAAAAAAGTCTCTAATCCAAGTGTAAAATTTGCTATGTCAACAGATATTATCACAATTGAGAAGAATACCACGCTGGAAGAAATCTTTACCATAATGAAGTACAGGAACGCGCATACCATTCCTGTGTTGGATGGAAAGAAGATGGTAGGGATAATCGGAATGCGTGATGTATTTAAGACCTTCTATGCTGTACTAAAAGGTCTGTTTTGATATACAGCTTTTGTGATACTCCAACATAGGAGAAATTTTCGCAAATGAGAAAAAATCTTGTTGTCGGCATATTAAAAGAAACAAAGCAATGGGAGCACCGTGCGCCACTAATACCTCGTGATGCAGGTTGGTTGATTAAACGAGGTATTCCTGTGGAAGTAGAGCATAACTCCAGAAGAGTTTTTAGTGACCGGGAATATAGAAAGTATGGAGCCACCGTTGTGGATAGATTCCAGAAGGCAACTCTTTTAGTAGGTGTTAAAGGGCCACAGGTAAGTGATTTGTATAAGAATAAAATATATATGATATTCTCACATACTATCAAAGGGCAATGTGAAAATATGTCATTTCTTAAGGCATGTCTTGCGAAGAAAATTACATTAGTTGATTATGAGAAAATGGTGGATTCCCGCGGTAAACGGCTGGTCTATTTCGGCAGGTTTGCAGGAGTGTGCGGTATAATTGATAGCTTACATTACCTGGGTAAAAAATTAGAGTGGAAAGGTCTCAAAAACCCATTTTCTTCAATCCAGCCTGCATATAAGTATAAATCTTTAAAGGCAGCAAAACTTGCTTTTAATGAAGTTGCCCAGCAGATACGACACCAGGGATTTGGAAAAAATTTATCCCCGTTTATTATTGGTATTACAGGTCATGGAAATGTTTCAAAAGGCGTAGAGGAAATTATTGACCTGTTAAACCCTATAGAGATTCATCCCAGGGATATGCTGCAATTTATCCGGTATCAAAGAAAAATATCGCATAAATTATATAAAATTGTTTTCTTGAAAGAAGAAAAGCTGCGTTCTAAAAATGGCAAAGGATTCTATTTTGAGGAATATCTTAAAAATCCCCGGCATTTCGAATCTAATCTCGATAACTATCTTGGATACCTTAATATCTTTATACATACCAGTTACTGGGATAAGAGATTTCCCCGGATGATCACCAGGAAAATGGTTCATAATCTGGCAAAAAAGGAGCTCTTTCGGTTAGAATTTATTGGCGATATATCTTGTGATGTTAATGGTTCCGTTGAATTAACGTATAAGACAACAACCCCTCTGAATCCGACATTTACGTATATTCCTCAAAAGAGAAAATTTGTTGACGGGTATAAATCCGAGGGTATTACAGTGTTAGCTGTAGATAATCTTCCTGCCGAATTGCCAAAAGATGCTTCAATTGAATTTAGTAGCCTTATCCGGGAGTATGTGTATCAGATTGCAGCACATGGTGTAAGAGATCTCACCCGGCACATGGCATTCCCTGCAGAGATTCGCAGGGCAGTTATTACAGAAGAAGGTAAATTAACCAGGGATTTCAGTTATTTAAGGAACTGTTTATTCGAAAAGCAGGATTAAAGATTTAATAGAGGGTTATAAATGAAAGATATCCAGTGGTATAAACTAACAATAAGGGAAACCCTGAATTCATTGGGGGCAAAAGAAGAGGGACTCTCTATTGAGGAAGTAAATGCGAGGCTTAAAAAATTCGGTCCAAACCGGATAAAAGAAGAAAAGAAAACACCTGCCTGGCTTTTACTTTTGGGGCAATTTAAGAGTTTTTTAATCGTCATTCTTATTATTGCTTCCTCTATTTCGGTAGTTGTTGGGGAACATGTTGAAGCAATTGCCATAATGATAATTGTTATCTTAGCAGGAGTGTTAGGTTTTGTTCAGGAGTATCGGGCAGAAAAGGCATTAGAGGCTTTGAAGAAAATGGTCTCCCTGAAAAGCATGGTGTTTAGAGATGGCAAAGAGGAAGAGGTGCCGTCCGAAGATTTGGTACCTGGAGATATAATTTCTCTAAGAGTAGGGGATAAAATCCCCGCTGATAGTCGTCTCTTAGAAGCAATAAATATGAAAACAGATGAGTCCTCCTTAACTGGTGAATCGCAGACCGTAGATAAAACAGCTCAGGTTCTTAAGGAGCAGGAAATTCCGGTGGGCGATAGGAAAAATATGGTTTTTATGGGGACCAATGTTACCTATGGTCGCGGAAAGGCAATTGTCGTAGCTACAGGAATGGAGACCGAGTTTGGTAAGATTGCCCGGATGTTACAGGATGTAAAAGAGCAAAAGACGCCGCTACAAATTAGTATAGACCGTGTTGCTAAATGGATTGGAACCCTGGCTATAATATTGGCAACAATTATTGGACTGGTAGGTATTATTAGAGGATATCCCCTTTTAGAGATGTTTATCTGGGTAGTGGCATTAGCAGTAGCCATAATCCCGGAAGCCTTACCTGCGGTGATGACCATAAGTCTGGCTTTGGGCGTGCATCGGATGGTTAAACGGAATGCCTTAATCAGAAAGCTTCAGGCAGTTGAGACATTAGGCTCAACCTCTATTATTTGCTCGGATAAGACCGGGACATTGACTGAAAACCAGATGACCGTACGCAAAATCTGGGTTAATAATCATCTTATCGAAGTTGATGGTATAGGTTATGAGCCTGCAGGTAACTTTTTTATAGAAGGAAAGTTCTTAGGTAGTCAGGAAATTCATCTAAAGAAACTGTTAACGATAGGTGCTCTCTGTAATGATAGTCAATTACATAGTACGACAGAAGGCTGGACAATAAAAGGAAATCCCACAGAAGGAGCAATGCTTGTGGCGGCAGCTAAGGCCGGAATTAATTTAGAAGAAAT
>DAOVJB010000006.1 GCA_030673425.1 Elusimicrobiota bacterium
ATGTTGGGCCAGGCAAGAGAGGATGGATAGACAGGAATTGTTCCTGCTTTGAGGGTGAGCACTAAATGGATGACAGGTAGGGGGGAGCTGCCGAAGTTTGAGGTTGGGCGATGTAAGGCACGTGATGATGACTACTATTTCATCCCTACGGCAGAGGTTCCTTTAACCAATATTCACCGTGACGAAATCCTCGATGAAAAAGATTTGCCGTTAAACTATGCTGCTTATACCCCATGTTTCAGGAGAGAAGCCGGTTCTTACGGTAAAGATACAAAAGGATTAATAAGGAACCACCAGTTTAATAAAATAGAACTGGTAAAATTCACCACTCCGGATAAATCAACACAAGAACTGGAAACACTTCTAGAAAACGCAGAGAAGATTTTACAGTTATTAGGTTTGCATTACAGGGTGATAAATTTATGTACGGGAGACCTGGGTTTTGCAGCATGCAAAACATATGATATTGAAATCTGGATGCCGGGCGAAAATAGATTCCTGGAGATTTCATCCTGCGGTAATTTTTCTGATTTCCAGGCACGAAGGGCAAGTATAAAATATCGCGATAAGGATAAGAAAATACAATTTGTTCATACACTAAATGGTTCGGCATTAGCTGTAGGAAGAACTTTTGCCGCAATCCTGGAGAATTATCAGAACGAAGACGGAAGCGTAAGTATCCCTGATGTCCTGCGTCCTTATATGGGGAATATAAAGAAAATAGCTAAATAAGAAATTAAAAGTGAAAAATTAAAAATTTAGCTGATAAATTAGTAGTGATAAAAATCTTATAATCCAATAATTCATAAAAGATACTCACGCGGGAGGAACAATGGCAAAAATTAAAGACTGGGAATTAAATGTTAAGATTAAAACAGAATTTGTCAGGCACTGGGTTGATGTGCAACATATTGATATTTCTACTACCCGAGGGGTGGCTCACGTTAAAGGAAAATTGGTTTTTAAGGGCGGAAAAGTAGATACTAAATCAGAATTAGCCGTGGCCAAACAATTAAAAAGCACAGAGCGAGGAATAAGATCAATCATGGGGTTAAGAGATATCAGGTTTAAGTTTGCAGGATGGGAAAAAGCGGGTGGCGTGTGGAAAGCTTTAAGAGGTAAAAAAGCACAACAAGATGATTAATGAATAATTAACGGAGGAGTGGCTGAGTGGTTGAAAGCGGCGGTCTTGAAAACCGTTATGGGTGTAAACCCATCGAGGGTTCGAATCCTTCCTCCTCCGCCAGTAGTACCAAAAACCCCTTGTTAATACAAGGGTTTTTGTGTGTATAAGTAACCTCATCGGTTTTATTGTAAAAATATTTGAAAAAATACTTGACAAATTATATCATTTGATGTATATTTATTATTGAAAACAAATAAGATTGTGGTGACAAAATGAGTGACAAAAATATGGTAAAAAAAGTAGAAACTTATAAGTCTGGACCTTTTGCTTTTAGTTTGAATTACGATAGAGAAAAATTAATTGGCCAGCTTGTAAAAGCCAAAGTGCTATATAATACTATAGCAGAGATCCCAATTTTGCCAAATTTAGCCTCAAGATTGGAAGAAGACCTTATTAGAAAGTCTATTTTTGGGACCGCTGCTATTGAAGGGAATCCGCTCTCAGAAGAAGAGGTAAATAAAATACTTTCTGAGGAAGATGTAAAAGGGGAAATTGGTCGAGCACAGAAGCAAATTCAAAATTTAAAAGAAGCCTATACAATAATTAAAAAGATTGAGCTTTCCTCAGAACCTTTATTGCTTCAAGAGGACAGAGTTAAAAATCTTCATAAAATTATTACTGAAGATTCTGAAGGGAAAGAAAATCTGCCAGGCAAATATAGAAATCATCCTGTTAAAGTTGGGGATGAACAACACGGAGGTATTTATACGCCCCCCAAGATTTTTGATGATATAAAAAACTTAATGAGTCAATTCATTGACTGGATAAACTCTCCTGAAGTATTAGAAGAAGACCCAGCGATAAGAGGCGCTTTGGCCCATTATCATTTAGCACTTATTCACCCGTTTAGTGATGGCAATGGAAGAACAGCAAGAGTTGTAGAGGCTATATTATTAAAAAGCGCAGGTATTAAATTTGTGTCTCATATGTTAGCTAATTTTTATTATAAAAATATAGACGATTACTTTTGGACTCTTTCTCCTGCACAACGTAGTAAAGATTATAATATTACAACGTTCATAGAGTTCTTTGTGAAAGGACTAATTTTATCTTTGGAAACTATCAAATCCGATATTTTTTCGTGGATTAGGAAGTTTACTATTAAAGATTATTACATCTATTTAAGGAAAAACAAGGAAATTAGTCAAAGACAGCTTGATCTTTTAACTTTACTACTTGAAGTTTGTGAAAAATTTACTCTTAAGGATTTGTTTGAAAAAGAGAGATTTGCAATTGTTTACAGAAAGGTTACCGAAAGAACGGCAAGAAGAGATTTGAAACTATTGCAAGGGAAGAAGCTTCTTCAGATAGATAAAGAAGGCAAGTTTATTTTGAATTATGAAATTTTGGGGTAAAAATATTGTTCGGACTTAACGGAATAATTCTCTTGCTTTTTGGGCTAGTTTTTGATATAAATAGGTGTTTTACAATATAACAATATGAGGTAATGAGTATGGAGACAAAAAAAATTCAAAAAGTATGGGGTCCTCTTATTAAGGGGAGTATTCTTCCTTTAATGATAGGATTAATCATTTTTGCAATGTCTAAGATTATTGATCGATACGGTATGTATAGGAGAGCATATATAGATAAGGTATTTATCAGTTTAGTTATATTGGTTGTCACCTACTGGATCTTTAAGATTGCTGTTGTATTGTTCAGGTGGTATGCGGTAAATATCGCAGCCAAAACTAAATCAGACCTGGATGATAAATTCATCCCTCTTTTCAGAAGGGTAACGGTAACATTTATCTGGGTTATAGGTCTGATTATATTGCTTAGCAAACTTGGCGTAAATATAAACGCGCTTGTAGCTACATTAGGTGTCGGTTCCCTCGCTATTGCTCTTGCTGCGCAGGATACTATAGCCAATGTTATTGCCGGGTTTTTAATTATGGTTGACAGACCTTTTTGTGTAGGGAACGACATTAAGCTTCCTTCAGGTGAAAAGGTTAAGGTGATAGCAATAGGAACAAGACGATCCAAGTTTATTTCCCAGGAGAAAGCTATTATCATTGTGCCTAATTTAGAGTTGAGCAAAAGCAAAATTGTTAATTATTCATATGCAGAAGATGATAAAATAATATAGAGGTTGTTTAAGCAATGAAAGATTATTATGCTAAATACAATACTAAATATTCATGGCTGATTAAAGCGGAAGGCTGGGTGAATTCTCTTCAGGGGGTAAGGGAAAGTCAATTGGCTCTGGGGAATGGGCTTTGGGGAAGCCGTGCCGTTTTAGAGGAGATGCCTCATAACGCTAAACCCGGCACCTATATTGCGGGATTATATGATAAAATCGGCTCCCAGGTTTCAGAGTTAGTTAACCTGCCCAATCCTTTTAATTTCAAGATTATGGTGAACGGAGAGAAACTTGGTGTTGTTACGATGGATATTGCCGAGCATAGGAGAATTTTGAATTTAAGACACGGTCTGCTGTCGCGGCGTACAGTTTTCCAGGACAGCAAGAAGAGAAAATATGATTATCAAAGCATGAGATTTGTCTCGATGCACGATAAGAATATCGGCGTTATGCAGGTTGCCTTTACACCGCTGGATGACGGGGTTAAGGCCTTCATTGAAACAGGAATAAACACCTCTGTCTATAATGCAAGGACCGTAACCGAAGGGCGTAAGAGACATTTTACCATCAAGGAAGTCGGCCAATTTAAGGGTGAGGGATATCTTGTAGTTGAAACTTTCGGTAAATTGCATAAGGTGATTTTTAGAAGCGGCTTTTATTACCAGACCAGGGGTAAAAAGATTATAGCAAAAGATAATATATTTGAAATGAAGCTACAGAAGAACCAGACTGTTGTGTTTACCAAGGTATTCTACCTGGATGCTGTTTCAAAGGAGAATGATTTTGATAAGATAAAGAAATTATCAGAGAAGAAATTCAGGAAAGCCTTCCAAAGTAGCTTTGTTTCTTTAGTTAAAAGGCACATTCGTGCCTGGGAAAATCTGTGGAATGTGGCTGAGGTTTCTATATGGGGTGCCCCGGAGGTTGAAAAGAGTTTCAGGTTCAATATTTACCATATGCACATATGTGCTCCAGGAGATGGGGGTCTATCCAGTATTGGAGCAAAGACATTAACCGGCGAGGGTTACCGCGGTCATATCTTCTGGGATACCGAGATTTTCCTTTTCCCGTTTTATCTGTATATCTTACCGGATGTAGCCAGGAATATGTTGCTTTATAGATACAGAAGATTAGATAAAGCAAGAAAGATTGCTAAAGAATGCGGCTTTAAGGGGGCAATGTTCCCGTGGGAGTCTGCGGGTTTAGGGGTGGAGGAGACCCCGGAGTGGGCCAAGGATTTAGACGGGAAAATAATCAGGATACATACGGGTAAAATGGAGCATCATATAACCGCGGATATTGCTTATGCCTTTTATCACTATTACAATGCTACGCATGATGAGGAGTTCCTTGAGGATTGCGGTTATGAGGTATTGTTTGAAACGGCAAGGTTCTGGGCCAGCCGCGTTGAATACAACAAAAAGAAGAAGAAATACGAAATTAAACACGTTATCGGACCCGATGAATTCCATTCAGATGTTAATAATAATGCATTTACGAATGCGATGGCAAAGTGGAATCTGCTTATAGCACATAAGATGTTTCAGAAGATAAAAAAAAGAGACTCCGTGGTTTTTCGAAAACTGGTTAAGAAAACAGGGCTTTCAAATGAAGAACCTCTGGAATGGAAGAATATTGCTACCCAGATCAGTATAAATATAAACAAGGAGCAGATAATAGAACAATTTGACGGGTATTTTAGAAAAAGAAGAGTTAAGATAAGCAATTGGGATGAAAATTCTATTCCTATTGTCACGGAGAAAATGACCCCGAGAGATTACGGTAAGACACAACTTGTCAAGCAGGCAGATGTGATTCTGCTTTTGTATCTGTTTTCTGATGTTTTCAACACCGAGACCATAAAACAAAACTATAAATACTATGTGTCAAGAACAATACACAAATCTTCATTAAGTCTCCCGGTATATGCTCTTATGGCTATAGATGTTGGGGATAGAGATAGGGCATATCGGTTTTTTAATACCGCGCTACATACAGACATAAGCAATATCAACAACAACACAAACGGAGGTATTCACGCAGCCTGTCTTGGGGGAACATGGCAGGTTTTGATAAATGGTTTTGCTGGCGTGAGAATATATAAAGAGATATTGTCAATTAATCCAAGACTGCCAATAATATGGCGGAAGGTTCTTTTTTCATTGCACTGGAGGGGGCACCTGCTTAGACTGGAGGTCAAAGCCGATAGAATAAAAATTCAGATTGTTTCCCCAGGCAAAAAGAAGAAAATTAAAATAAAAATATTTGGCATTTTGCATGAACTGACAGGTAATAAAACATTTTATATTAGCCGAAAAACGCATAAGGAGAAACCGCATCCTTACTATCTATAATTTTTAGGGTGATTATAATGAGAGAGAAGAACTTAAGCATAGCGCATCTTCATTGGGGTTTTCCTCCTGTTATAGGAGGAGTGGAAACTCATTTGACCATATTGCTGCCAACTTTAGTCAATATGGGGCATAAGGTTAATCTTCTCACGAGTTCTTTTGAAGAGAAAGCGGGAAAAGATGAATATAAAGGTGTAGGTATATTTCGACACCCTGTTATGGATTTAAACTGGCTTAGTAAAAGAGGAGTGAACGGTCTTTATGAAGAAGTGCAAGCTGTATTTAAGATGTTCTTCGATGAGACAAAACCTGATTGTATCCATGTGCATAATATGCATTATTTTAGCAAGATTCATGCATTTGCAATTAGCGAAATAGCCAGCAAGAAAGGCATTCCCCTTATTTTGACAGCGCATAACGTGTGGGATGATAATTTATTTCTGGACCTGATGAGAAACATTAAGTGGACACACATTATTGCTGTCAGTCACTTTATTAAAAAAGAAATTGCAGGAACTGGTTATAGCCGCAGAAATATAACAGTCATCCATCATGGTGTAGACCAGAATATTTATTTTCCAGGGGTAGATACTCGCTCTGTTTTTAAGAAATATCCTGTCTTAAAAGGGAAAAAAGTAATATTTCATCCAGCGAGGATGGGATTAGCTAAAGGCTGTGATGTAGGCATAAAGGCATTACGTATCGTTAAGAAGACATTTCCTGACGTGATTCTGGTACTTGCCGGTACAAAGAATATCATAGACTGGGCACAAACACAACAGAAGGACATCGCATATCTGGTAAACCTGATTAAGCTTCTTGGTCTTGAGGATAATGTATTAGTTGATGTTTTCCCGCTGGAAGATATGCCTAGTCTTTATAGTACTTCAACAATTTGTATATATCCTTCCAGTGCATCAGAACCTTTCGGATTGACGATGCTGGAAGCCCTTTCATCGGGCAAACCGATGATTGTTACTGAGACAGGGGGAATGCCTGAGATTATTAAAGAGGGTATTAACGGATTCATCATTCCGGTAAAAGATTTTGAGTCTCTGGCCTCTCGGATTATTCAGCTTTTAAACAGCAAGGAGTTAAGGGAACGACTGGGGAATACAGGACGGCAGATGGTTGAGGAGCAGTTTACCAAGGAGATTGTTGCTGAGAATACTTTGAAATTGTACAAGGAGTTATGTTAGCTGGTTATAAAAAAGTAGTTGTTTTTTTCTTAATATTAATATATAATTAATGTTTTAGAATAAATATATTTTTTAGGATAAGAGAAGCCTACGGAGAGGTACCCAAGTGGCTGAAGGGGCGGGTTTGCTAAACCTGTAGTGGGTTGATAAACCCAGCGAGAGTTCAAATCTCTCCCTCTCCGCCAACTTAAATTACACAAGGAGGAAAACAGCGGTATGAGCGGTGCAAAAGGAAAACATCATCGTTGCAGAGTGGTAGGATATTGCCTATATAATTCACCGAAATGTCCTTCGCTGAAGAGGGCATATCCACCGGGTAGTCGTGGGAAAGGAATGAGGAGGAAAACTTCTGATTACGGGAGACAGCTTCTTGAGAAACAGAAGTTGAGAGATACTTACGCTATGAAAGAGAACCAGTTTTTAAGGTTCTTCAAGATGGCTTCCAGGAAGCAGGGCGTCACAACAGGAGATGCGCTCCTGGTACTTTTAGAAAGCAGGTTGGATAACATTGTTTATCGTTTAGGATTCGGGGTGAATATCTTTGATGCACGCCAGCTTGTAAGCCACGGGCATGTTCTTGTAAACGGGAAGAAGGTAAATATTCCTTCTTACATAGTAAAAGCGGGCAGTAAAGTTTCTCTTACGGAGAAAGCAAAGAAATTTGTAAGGGTTCAGGAAGCAGTCGAAATGAATAAGAAAATACCGGTGCTTCCATATATCCAGCCGGACTTTGATAACTTTGAGGGGCTCTTTACAGGGATTAATAATGTTCCTGATGTTCCTAATAAGGTAGAAATCTCACAGGTAGTAGAGTTCTATTCGAAATAATAGCTACTTTTCAGGAGTGCTTATGAAAAGATGGATTTTATTTTCATGTCTCTTATTTGTTTTAATCTGTCCTCTATCCGGTGCTTTTGCACAGGATGAAACGGTTGATAAGAGCTTGCAGATGAACGGGGCGTTCGGGGCCACTTCAATTGACGGGGTAATATGGTACAACCTGAGCCTGTTCCCGGAGATTGCTTTCGGTAAGTTAGGCATAGGACTTTATATTCAGATTCTATATAATGATGAAGGCGGAATCAGGGAAGACGACTGGGATACATGGGAAGACTGGGCGCAGATAATCTATTATATAAGATGGGCTCATAAAGGCGATCCACTCTATATAAGAGCGGGAGCTTTGGCAGATACGACATTAGGACACGGGATAATCGTCGGGCATTACAACAACCAGCTGGACATAAACAAGAGGAAAATAGGGCTTGTGTTTGATGTGAACATGGACAGTTGGGGAATTGAAACAATGACCAACGATGTTCTAAAAGCACGTGTCATGGGGGTAAGGGGTTACCTAAGACCTCTTGCAAAATCATCACTCCTGCTTTTAGACAGGTTTGCTGTAGGCGCTACCTATGCTACCGATATAGATCCTGATGATGATAAGAATACCAGGAATGATGGAGTAGCGGTATTTGGCGGGGATGTTGAATTGCCTTTAATTACAACTAAGGCCTTCAATGCAATTTTATATGATGATTTAGCCAAAATCAGACCCGAGGATGACACTATACGCCAGCAGTTTGAAGATGACAAATCCGACTGGGGGAATGCTGTCGGCCTGATGGGTAAGGTTGTTATCATAAATTACAGGGTGGAAAGGCGTAATTTCAAAAAGAACTTTGCAGTCCCTTATTTTGATTCTTTCTATGAAATGGAAAGAGCTACCAAGTTAGCAACTGTTGCTGCTAACACCGAGGACTTAAAAGGCTGGTACGGAGAACTCTCCTACGGTATTATGGGATTTTATGCTATGCTTGCTTATGAGGATTACGAGGGGAGAAACCCCCGTATGCGTGGTGAGGCAATGCTTAAGGGAGTGGTTCCGAGGATATCTTTTAAGATGATATATGATAAAAAAGAGATAGAGAATTTCCCGAAAGATTTAGGCGAATTGGATAGAAACTCGCTTCTTTCTACAGAGATAGGATATCAGATGACGCCTAATTTTGAAACGGTAATAATCTACCGCCAGGCGTTTGATAAAGACGGTAATGTGACTAAAACATCGTCTTTACAAACAAGGTTCAGTTTCTAAAAAATATTTTCATTTATCGACGATATATAAGCTAATTTTACCCCTTGACCACCCCCCTAAAAAGTGCTATTCTTATAATGGGAAGATATCGGATGAGGACTTACCCTAAATCCCAAAAAGGCTTTACTTTAATAGAGATTCTCATAGCTATTGCTATTCTAGGTTATGTTATTTTAGCAGTAATAGGGCTATTTCAGTATACTACACTTTCTACTAAGGCAAGCGAGTTTTCAACACTGGCAACCAGTTATGCCAGGGAGCAGATGGAGGATATAAAACACCGGGATTTTGATAGTATTCCCGTAAGTACATGGACAGCTGAGCAGTCTGCACTGGGGCAGAAAGGGAACCTAATTTTTACGCGTCAGGTTACGGTAACCTATATGGATGTATCCTCAGGTGTATTGATTACTTCAGTTTCAGCTACGGACTTAAAGAGAATTGAGGTTAGACTAACCTGGACAGAGCGTGGAGAAGCCAGGGAAGTGGTTTTGACAAGCTTGGTTTCAAGACACTTATAGCCACTTAATCTGAAGTTGAAAAGAGGCGATGGATATGGAGATTTTTCGCAAGAAAAATTCAGAAAAAGGGCAGATTATGGTGATTGGGATTTTATCAATAGCAGTATTGTTAGTAATAGGAGGCACTTTAGTTTTTGTGGCCGTGAATGACAGGATACAATCAGTTAGAAGCGAACAGGCAACAAAAGCATTTTATGTAGCAGATGCAGGTATTGAATATGCTATATATCGACTGAGGAGTTCTTCAGCTACATTCATTGCTTCAAATACCTCTATCCCGAATACAGACGGGACTTTTGATGTTAGTGTAAGTACAACGGACATTGTTAATAGATACCAGATAGCTTCAACTGGGCATTATCCTGATGCATCAGAAGCAAGGGTAAATCGCAATATCTCGGTAAAAATAGCAAGAGACCCTCCTGCCCAGGTTTTTGATTATTCTTATTTCATAAATAACTGGGGTTGGTACTGGGGGCGTGATATCACAGCCAATGGTGATGTGCGCTCAAATGGTAGGTTTGATTTTGTAAATGGTCCCAGGGTTAACGGGCATATTTACGCAGGACTTGAGATTGATGACCATGGAACACCTGTCAGGGGGACGGGTGGGCAGGCTGATCACCAGCATCAGTATCAGGAGAAAGTGGATATGCCAAACCTGCAGGACATCTCATATTACCAGACTAAAGCCATAAACGAGAGCGGTTCGATAACTATCGACGGCTCTGTTCTTATTGATGGGGTATACGGGGATGATATGGGAGAAACAGGCAATCTTGTTCTTATAGGGACATCGCCCGACCCGATTGAACTTAACGGCACAGTAGTAGTTACAGGAGACTTGGTTATCAAAGGCAAGGTAATCGGGCAGGGTACTATTTATGTCGGACGAAACGCTTATATTGCCGATAATATTGATTACAAAAATTCACCGCCTTCTCCCAGACCGGTAAGCGAGACCGCTTCTGTCTGCGACAATTGGGTACAGGCAAATAAGGATAAAGATTTGTTCTGCGTCGCAGCAAAAGAGAATATTATAATGGGAGATTATACCGATACTAGCGGAACGGAGCAGTGGTATGCACATAACTGGCTATTCAGCATGGGAACTGAGGATGTAGGGCAGGATGGGATCCCTGATACAGATGATACTGGTGAGGGTGACGGGCTATTTACCCCAGTATATGAGGACATTGACGGTGATGGCGTTTTTGATGACAATTACAACTGGAGTGATATACAGACACAAACAGATATTACAAACTTTACCAATGTACCTGCCGGAGTGACAAGTTTCGGTGATATCTCATCCCTTACTATTAATAAAGTAGAAGGACTATATTATACCAATCATGCTTTTGCAGGACGCACAGGTAATGCAATGGTATTTAATGGTACGATAGTTTCTAAGGATGAAGCTATAATTTACAGAAATAATATAACATTTAATTATGATGAACGGGCAAACAGCAGATATCATGGAGATCCTAACAGATTTGTTGATCTAGGCCTTCCATCAGTAGAAAGGATGGAAGTGGTTGAATGGGAAGAAACAGACTAAAGGAATATGCATGGAAACAAAAGGCACAAAAACTTTTTTATGCATAGTAGTGGTTATTTTTTGTATCGGGTTCTTTTCACACTTAGCGTATGCGCTTAGAGAAATTCCCGGTGATTATAGGGAGAATATAGAGGAAGACATAAAAAAGGAAAACATCCAGAAGAGAACGATTACAGAAAACAGGAAGAGAAAGCCCCAAATTAATAAAACGGTAAAGAAGAGTAGTCCCGGGGTTAAAGAACAAAAGAGTTTTTCAAGAGAGATATCAGGTGATAGAGACGAGCAGAAAAAGAGCTCAAACTTTTATGTTTTCGGTGGACTATTTTTTATTCTGATAGTCGGGGTAGTCATTATTTTTGTTAAGAAGCTGGAATCTTAATAAAAGAGGTCGGGCGATGAAAAGATTTGTCCTTAAGGGTAAAAGAGGGCTTGGAATTGTTTTACCGCTTGCGATAGTAATTGTGTTGATTGTACTGGGGCTGTGTTTAAGTTTCTTAGTATCCCATGAGACAAAAAGGCGCATCAAGAGTAAAAAATCCACCCTTGCTTTATATATTGCTGATGCGGGGATAGAAACCGCTCTTTATGAATTTGAACAATCAACAGGACCGTATTCTTTTGGTGGAATAGAAACATTTTTACCGGACAGTACTGAGCCGGAGGGAAGTTTTATAGTCTCTTTTTCAAGCTCCCTAGCTTTTCCTGACCGCTGGGTGATAGAATCTATAGGGTATGTTCCCAATAGTGCATCTCCGAGGGCCACCAGAAAAATTGAAGCGATCTGTGAAAAGCCAATTTCTGTAACAAGTGCACTTGCTGCTGGCGGCAATGTAACGGTAGGAGGAAATGCTTCAATAGATGGCGGGACATTGCCAGGTGTTACATACCCCCCTAATGCTACTCCACCAGCTACACATGGTAGTGGAACTATCACCGGGCAACCAACAGATACAGCTACCGCCCCTTTTCCCTCTTTTGAAGGAACTTTTGGAATAACCTTTGACGAAATGTTTGACATAGCTATTTCCACATATACTTCTCCTGCCAATAATGTTCCTGCCGACGGAATTACCTGGTGCGATGGTGATTTTCAGGTAACTACAAGCGGCTGGACAGGTTCGGGTATACTTGTAATAAGAGGGGATTTCAGGATGACAGGCGGGCAGTTTAACGGTATAATTTATGTTAAGGAGGGTTCTTTTGATATGTCAGGTGGTGCCTCAATTGTTGGATGCGTGTTTAGTGAAGATACCGCTGATATTGAGCTGGCAACAGGGACATCATCCATTACTTATAGTACAACAACTGTTAACTCTGCCAGGGAGTTATATCCTTACAAGTACAAGATGACCTCATGGAAAGAGGTCCTCTAAGCAGATAATTTTTGATTCTGAATTCTCCGGGTATATATATGAACAAATTGTCTAAAGGCTTTACTTTAGTAGAGATATGTATTGCCATAGCTATTCTTGGAATATTTATTGCAGGAGGAGCTGTTTTTTTTACCAAGATATATTCCTTGTGGCTGGATAATGCTGACCAGATAGAAATCCAGCAAAATGCCCGTATAGCAATGGATGAAATGAGTAAATACATCCGTCAGGCTTCATCTCCAACGGTCACTAATTCTGTTTTTATAGATAACTATGGGACAGAACCCGCATCAAGCCGGATACGTTTTCATCTTATTGATTGGACAACAATCCAGTACTATCAAAGGGACGGAAAACTTTACAGAAGCAGGAATAATCCCGGTGAGAGTGCCCTGGAGACCGAGGTTACCGATAATCTAGGTGAGATTTATTTTGTCAAAGAAAACCCTCAAGGAGCAGCTGATGATTATTGTGTAAAAATTTCCACCCTGACTTTAGAGAAAGACAACCAGAGTGTTACTTTAAGAGGGTATATACACTTGAAGAATCCCTGAGACAGAGGGATATTACCTAGTTATCAACAAGTTTATTCACAGTATCAACAGGGGGCTTAATGGGAAGGGGCATCTTTATTACTTTAGAGGGACCTGACGGGGGTGGTAAGAGTACACAGGCCCAGAAATTATATAAATATTTACGTAATAAAGGCTATTCTGTTATAAGGACCCGTGAGCCTGGCGGGACAAAGGTTGCGGAAAAATTGCGTTCGATACTGCTTGATGCGGGAAATAAGATATCCTCTCTTGCTGAAATATTTTTGTATGAAGCAATAAGGGCCCAGCATGTACAGGAACTGATAAAACCGGCAGTTGATGAGGGAAAGATAATTATTTGCGAGAGGTTCAGCGATGCCACATTTGCTTATCAGGGATATGGCAGGGGAAAAGATATGAATATGATAAAAAAACTTGATAGTGTTGCTACGGACGGAGTTATTCCTCATTTAACTATCTTGCGTGATATACCGCCGAAAACAGGAAAGATAAGGCTAGTGAATAGTTCTAAAAAACAAGATAGAATAGAACAGGAAAATATAGCCTTTCATAAAAGGGTTAGAGAGGGATATTTAGAATTAGCACGCAAGTATCCTGGCCGTATAAAGATAATTTCTGCTCTGGGTTCAAAACAGGATATACATGAGAAAATAGCAGGATATGTTGAAGAAGTGATAAGGAGAAATAGAATAAAAAGATCAAGAAAATAAGGACAGCATTAATTGTTTAAGGATATTATAAGACAAAATTCGGCTGTAGAGATCTTAAAAGCAGCGATAACCAATAACAGATGCGCATCGAGTTATTTATTTACAGGGACTGAGGGTGTAGGGAAGAAGCTCGCTGCTTTATCTTTTGCCCAGGTTCTTAACTGCAGTGACTCTTTTGGTTCAGATGCCTGCGGGAAGTGTGTATCCTGCAGAAAGATAGCACACGGTAATCATCCTGAGGTTCAGGTCATTGTCCCGCAAAAGAAATCCATTTCAATTGACCAGATCCGTTCTGTGCAGAAGGATTCGTTTTTTAGACCTCTTGAGGCCAGAAGAAAAATTTATATTATAGATAAAGCCGAGACTATGACCCAGGAGGCGATGAACTGTTTCCTGAAGATACTGGAAGAACCTCCTCGGCAGGTTATTTTTATTTTAATCACATCAAATATATTGGGACTTCTTGAGACAATCGTGTCTCGCTGCCAGATAATTAAGTTTAATAATCTCCCAAGAGATATTATCAGCGGATTTCTTAAAGAAAAACATGGATTAGTCGAAGACGACGCATCTCTTGTTGCATCCTTATCCGGTGGGAGCATAGGACTTGCGCTTAATTACTGGAATTATGGAGTTGTGGAAAACAGGCAAGATATGGTAAAATTATTAGATGAGGTAAGTAGAGGGAATATATCTGTTTTATTTAGAGAAGCAGAGGCTTTGTCTAAAAACAAGGATGATATACAGATGGTGCTTAATCTCCTTTTAAGTCTTTACAGGGATATGCTTCTGGCGAAGTTTACCGCCCAATCCAAAGACGAAGAAATGAAAGATAAACTGTTAATAAATACAGAGCTTTACAGTAGTCTTCCTGAGAAAGTAGAAGCTTATTCAACCGGGAAGTTAAAAGATGCCCTGAACGTTATTCTTACAACAAAAGGGCTCCTTAGCAAAAATGTAAATGCACAATTGGCGTTAGAGACGATGTTTTTAAAACTCGTAGAAATCTACGGGAATCAGCCTGTAGTTTAACTTATGTTTGAGGAGAGATATTGATGCCGGAAGTAGTGAGTGTTTGCGTCAGAAAGATGAAAGAGATATTTTACTTTGACCCCAAGGGGATAGATTTGGGTATAGGGGACGTCTGTCTTGTAGAGACAGAGAATGATATGGAACTCGGTACCGTAACAGAGGAGACCAAGATTGTTGCCGAAGTTCCCGGTGACCTGAGGAAGGTTGTGCGTAAGCTTTCGCCTGATGACCAGAGGCAACTTAGGGAGAACAGTAAAAAAGAGCAGGAGGCATACAGTGTATGTTTAAGGAAAATAGATGATAAAGAACTGGATATGAAACTGGTGAGTGTCTCCTACACATTTAACCGGAATAAATTATTCATTTATTATACTGCTCCTGAGAGGGTGGATTTCAGGGAACTGGTTAAGGATTTAGCATACATGTTGAAAACACGAATTGAAATGTGCCAGATAGGGGTAAGGGACGAGGCAAAGATATGCGGCGGTTTCGGTCTTTGTGGAAGACCGTTGTGCTGTGTCTCTTTCCTTAAGGATTTTAAACCCGTAACGATAGAGATGGCAAAAGACCAGGAACTATCCCTGAGTTCGTCCAAAATCTCGGGATTGTGCGGGCGCCTGATGTGCTGCCTGGCTTACGAACATGCTTTTTATCAGGGAATGAGAAGGGATATGCCGCGTATAGATGATAAGGTCCGGACAAGCGACGGTACAGGCAGGGTAGTTTCAATCAATGTGCTTAAGAAAGAAGTTGTTGTAGAACTCGATGAAGGCCTCGTAAAGAAGTTTCCCCCCAGCGGTATATCAAAAATCTATTCAAACAGAAACAAATCAAAACATCACAAGTGAGGAATATTAGATATAGTTATGAAGAAAAAATTTTACGTGACAACCGCGATTGTTTATGCCAACGCCATCCCGCATATCGGATACGCAAACGAGGTCCTTGCCGCTGATGTCATTGCACGTTACAAGCGTCTGTGCGGGTTCGATACATTTTTCCTTACAGGTATGGATGAGCACAGCAGTAATGTTCAGCAGAAGGCTTTATCCATGGGACTTGACCCAAAGAAGTATTGTGACCAGATGGCTGATGTTTACAAGGATGTGTGGAAGAGGTTAAATATAAGTTATGATGATTTCATCCGGACATCGCAGGAGCGTCATATACAGGTTGTGCAGAAGATACTGAGGAAAATTTATGATAAAGGAGAAATTTATAAAGGGTTTTATGAAGGATGGTACTGTACGTCGTGTGAGGCATTTTATCTTGAGTCAGACCTCAAGGAAGGCAAATGCCCTGTGCATAAAATAGATCCTAAATGGCTGAAAGAAGAAAACTACTTCTTCAGGTTATCTAATTATCAGGATAAACTTCTTGAAATAATAGAGAATAATCCGGAGTTCATTCAGCCTAATGTCCGCCGTAACGAAATTATAAATATTATTAAAGGCGGGTTAAAAGATATAAGTATTTCAAGGTCAACGTTCACATGGGGCATTCCCTGTCCGTTTGATGAAAAGCATGTCGTTTATGTCTGGGTTGATGCCCTGATTAATTATGTTTCAGGCGTAGGATTCGTTCTCGATAAGAAAAAATTTAAGCATTTCTGGCCTGCTGATGTGCATATTATCGGCAAGGATATCACCAGATTTCACTGCATTATCTGGCCGGCAATGTTGATGTCTGCGGGGCTTGAACTCCCCAGGAAAATATTCGGGCATGGGTTCTTGAAAATTCAGGGTGAGAAAATTTCCAAAACCAAGGGGAATATAATCGATCCTTTAATGCTTATTGACGAGTTTGGGGTAGATGGTCTGAGGTATTTCCTCTTGAGGCATATACCTTTTGATACAGATGGTGATTTTTCTCTTGAGGCGATGAAGTATCGTTTTAACAGTGACCTGGCTAATGATCTGGGAAATTTGCTCAACCGCAGTCTTGCTATGTGCGAGAAGTATTTTAACGCAGAGGTTCCGGAGCCGGGGGAAGAACTACAGATTGATAAAGATCTTAAAGGTCAGGTTGATATAACTTGCGGGAAACTTGATGAATATATGGCGAGGTTAAGTTTCAATCAGGCGTTAGCAAGCATCTGGGAACTGATTAATAAAGCTAATAAGTATATTGATACAACAGCTCCGTGGAAGTTATTCAAAGAGGATAAACAGAGGCTCGCTACAGTTATACATAATTTGATTGAGACCCTCAGGATAATCTCTATTTTTATCCTGCCGTTTATGCCTGGTGCGGCACAGAAAATGTGGCAGCAGTTAGGGCTTAAGGAACCAGTTACGAAGCAGACGATTAAAGACGCCACTTGGCAGGGTATAGGGAAAAATGTCAGGATAAGAAAAGACAAAATTCTTTTTCCGAGGATAGAGGTTGAATAGGTTATGGATATTTTAAAAAAAAGTAAAATTATTCCCTTTTGTATGGTAATTGCTGTGGGGGCTATTTGCCTTACCTCTTTTTTATCTCTTCCGAAGGTGACGATTAGTGTAATAAAACAGAAGCATGAAATTCCGTACGAAGTAATTTCACGTTCACTGATGGAGAAGAATTTAAGACCTGTTGAATTACTGAAAGGGTACGAGGGAACAAAAGAGAAAATTATAAGGATAACCTATTTTGACAATAAAGAACATAAAAGAGAGGTGTTAGAGGAGAAGGATGACAAGAAGGTTGTGTTCAAGTTAGCAGTTAAATACAAAAACGGGAAAACCGAGAAGATATATGACTTGTCAAAGGCTGAAAAGATGTATGTAACGGCAACAGCTTATTATCCCGGTGACCCGATGTGCAAACCATATGACGGGTTTACTACTGCTATCGGGATGAGGTTAAGGCGGGGATTGATTGCTGTAGATCCCAGGGTTATCCCTTTAAGAAAAAGACTTTATATCCCCAGGTACGGGTATGCTTATTCTGCTGATACAGGAGGAATGATAAAGGGGAAAAGAATAGATGTGTGTGTTGCTGACGCCAAGAGTGCGTACAAGTTCGGGAGACAGAGGCTTCTTGTATATATTTTAGAATAACCCTTGCCAACAAACATTTTGGTGCTATAATTATAATAGGAGGGACCCCGTCCGAAAGGGAATATTATTGTGAATTTTTTAGAACGAAAATAGTCCCGGGGTGTCTAATATATGTAATGGATTAAAATCTAAAGAGGGCATCAAAATGAAGAATAGAAAAGTAGTCTTATGGATTATTCTTGTAGTTGACATTTTCATTATAATAGAAGCAGGGTTGTTTGTCTGGAAGAAGCTGCACACGCCTAAAGGTAAACCGGAGGCAACCAAAGTTGTCGAGAAAAGACCTCCTGTCCTCACCCCTAAGGTTGTAAAAAAACCTGCTGAAAAACCAAAAGTTGTAGCTAAGAAAAAAACGATTTCTTCTAAGCCCACCAAGCCTAAAGTTACCCAAAAACCTAAGGTAACCGAACCAAAGAAAAAAGAAAAACCTAAACCTGTAAAACCCGCAATTAAAAAGCTTTCAACTTCTACAACCGTAGCTAAGAAAAAGAAGACCTCTAAAACTGAAACAACGGCCGATATAATAAGATCCAGAGGAGATTTAATATTTGGATTTGAAACTACTTTGGAAGGGTGGGAAATTCCTGACTGGGCATTGGAAAAAGATGATCATGTGGCTAAAAGCGCGACCTTATCAAGAGAGCATGCTTCAGAAGGCCAATATTCGCTCAAACTTGTAGCGGATTTCCCCGGAGGCGGTGCCTGGACGGCAGCACTGATAGAAGTGATGGAATATTTTGATTGGAGTCCATACAGTGTCATATCAGTAGATGTTTATATACCTGAAGGTGCTACTAACAAACTTAAAGGCGAAATAATTTTTACTGTAGGGGAGGATTGGACATGGACAGAAATGAGTCGCACGACAAAATTGAAAACTGGAGAATGGACTACTATTAAAGCCAACATGAAACCGGGGAGCAAGACTTGGAGACGGTATAAACCTGATGATGAATTCAGAGCCGATGTCAGGAAGGTGGCGATAAGAATAGCTTCTGATAAATTTCCTGTCTACAACGGACCGATTTATATTGACAATATCAGGCTTATAAAGTAAAATTAATCATAAGATATACATACAATATAATAAAACTCACAAAGGAAATGTGACTTTGTGGTTTCTTTGTTTGAAGGGAGGATAGAAAAGAATGTTTGGTTTATTAAAGCAGAATCCTGAGATAGTATTTTATATTATGCTCATCATAGTGGGTATTTTTATTATATTTTTAGTAAACTGGATTAGAAATATTTATAAAATTTTGGAGCAAAAGGGTATCAGCGGTGGTACCTCAAAGGATTCAAGTGGTATACTAAAGCGGGTCAACGCAAGGATTGATGATTTGCAGGAGATTCTCGCTGGATTAGGCGAGGAGACAAAACTTATCAGTAAGAAATACGGCGAATACGCCACTCATGTAGTAAGTGTTGAAAAGGGCGTTGATACCGAAAGAAAGAAGATGCTCAATATACAGAAAAGTCTGGAGGAGAAGCTGAAAAAGCTGCCTGCTGCAGGCGGCCCTGAAGTAAACAAACAGCTCTTGGGTGACCTGAAAGAAAAGCTGGAATATATTCTTGA